>NZ_JCALDB010000010.1:0-185206 GCF_059812645.1 Mycobacterium sp. NGS45
CTCCTGACGAAAACGGCCTCGACCCACCCGCACCGCTACGCCGGACCGATCCGCTCCGAGTCATACACCAGCAACCGGCCATCGCTCAGATCAACGCTGAGCCAACGGTCCTCGGTGTCGACCCGTCCATCATTCATCACGTAACGCAACCGCGCGACCACGCTGGTATCGTCCCGCGGGGTCACGGTCAAGACCGTGACTGACTGCACCGTCGACCAAAAGCCTTGGAAGTCAGCGTATCCGGTCCGATCCTGATAGTGCGGCGTGAACTTCGCCCACGCCTGTGCCGGGTCATTCGGCAATGCGCCGTACACCGCGGTCACCACATCCCGCATGCCTTCGAAGGTGATCTCCGAATCAGCGCTCGTGGTTGCGGTGGTGGTGGTAACTGCGACGGGTGTTTCAGAACCGCCCTGCTCCCAGGGCTTTAGGAAGATCAGGAAGCCCACGGCCAGCAGTATCGCAGCGATCACCCCGGCGGCCACCAGCCAGCCACGGCTGGACGGCTTTTGCGGTGCCACCGGGATCGGTTCCGGCGCGGGTACGCGTTCGGACGTCGGCAGGTGTGCTGTTGGAACCCGCGCGGGCCGGGGCGGGTTGGCGGCCGGTCGCTCGCGCGTGGCGGGTACCGGGGGTGCGACGGCGAGGGTGTGCGCACGGGCCAGGGCAGCGGCGAATTCCGAGCAACTGTCGAACCGATCGTCGGGCTGCTTCGACAGCGCCTTGCGCAGCACCGGGTCAAGTGCGACGAGGTCCGGGCGCCGTGCGCTCACCGGCGGCGGCTCGGCGTTGAGATGCTTACTGATCACCACGGTGGGATTGTCATCGACGAACACCGGCACACCGGTGAGTAGTTCGTAGGCCGTCGCCGCCAGCGCGTACTGATCGGCGCGGCCATCCAACGGTGCGCCCATCAGTTGTTCCGGCGGGGTGTAGCTCACCGTGCCGAGCACCATGTTCGTCTGGGTCAACCCAGGGGATTCGTACAGAGTTCGCGCGATACCGAAGTCGGCCAACAGGATCCGGTGCACATCGGTGGAGTCCGGATCGGTGAGCAGGATGTTGGCCGGTTTGACGTCGCGGTGCAGCAACCCGCGGTGGTGCGCGTAGTCCAGCGCCCCAGCGACGGCGGTGACGATCTCCAGCACGGCCGCGCAGGGCATTCCTTGGGGATAGCGCTCACGGAGCAGGTGGCCGGTGTCCGGGCCGTCGATGTAGTCCATCGAAATCCACAACTGGCCATCGGTTTCGCCGCGGTCGTGCACGCCGATGACGTGTGGATGGAACAGCGCCGCGACCAGGTCTGCCTCGCGGATGAACCGGGCGCGGAATTCCTCGTTGTGTGACATCTGGGCGGGCAGGATCTTGAGTGCGTCGCGCCGCGGTAGTCGCGGATGTTGGGCCAGATACACCTCGCCCATCCCGCCCGAGCCGAGCCGGCGCAGGATCCGATAACCGGCGAAGGTTTCGCCACTGGTCATCGCCATCCGTCGCTCCTCGGGTTCCGCGGCACGGCTCACGGTAACCGACGATCGACGGGCTCACCTTCAATTGTCAGCCGGGCAACCCCACGGTTCGGTAACGCGCGCATCAGCATGCCCGAGAAACTCATTGGAGGTATCCGCATGAACACATTCACGCGGTTGGCCATGGCGGCGCTATTGAGCGGGGTAGCCCTGGCCGGGCTCAGTCTGGGAGCGGGCGTCGCCCACGCCGCCGAGGGTCCCTACCAATGGTGCCCCGGCGACGACCCGGGCGGCTATCAGGGTGTCTTCAACAGCCCGATCGACGCTAAACCGAACTGGGACTGGAACGTGTGCCACACCTACTACGTGGTGCGCACCGGACAGGGCAACGTGTCGGTCAAGATCTGGGAAGGTGACGATCCGCCCGCGCCGGGCCCGTTCGAGCCGCCCAATGCGTGCTGGTTGCCGTGGAACCGGCCGTTACCAGGGTGTCGCTGAACCCGGTCAGCCGCACTGGTCCGAGCTATGCGGCTTCCTGCGCTCCAGCACTTTTGGTCGTGCACGACGAGCACTCGGGGGAGTCGATGTCGAAGTGTCCGCAGCTTGGACAAATGAAGGGAATCACCGCGTAGTCCTCTCATGCTCCGGGGCGCCTCCACGGCGCCGCTGCCCACCTGTACCCACTACGGTTCGCAGTTCAAACCAGATGGTCCGACGGAAATCTCTGACCAGAGCTACCCGACGCCATAGTCGTCGACGAAACATGCACGCAGATAGCCCAACTCGCGCCGCAGGTCCACACCGTCATCGAGCATGGTCCAGCGATACGCGACGCCGAACACACCCGCGCTGATGATGCTCACCGCGCCGGTGACGTCGACGTCGGCGCGCACGGTGCCGTCCTTGACGCCGTCCCGCAGGCCCTTGCGTACGTTCTCGGCCCCGCTGACCAGCCAGGACTGCATGTGCGGACGTAGCGGTGAGTCCAAGGTGACCGCCTGGAAGGCCAGGATGAACATGGCGCGCAGATAGTCCGGGTCCTCGGTATACAGATCGAGGATCGCCGACAGGTGCCCCAGCGCCCGGTCCAAGCCGCTGGCATCCCGATTCGGCCGAGGACTGAGCTTCTCCTCGTAGGCCTCGCGGAACAGCGTGGACAGCAGCGCGTCCTTGCCTCCGTAGCGCGCGTGCACCATTGCCCGGCTGTAGCCGGCGCGCACCCCGATCTCGGCGGCCGTCGTTGCATCCCAGCCCTTTTCGACTATCAGCGCGGCCGCGGCGTCGATCATCCTCCGGTTGGAGATCTCGACGCGTTCCGGCTGCGTCAGTCCACGCGTGGGGGACGGCATCCCTGCATATTAGACGCCGGACAACTAACTTCGCCGCTCAGCGACTCGGACCTCCGCTGAGTCGCCGATGGCATCGCGCCGGCCAGGAATGCGCGCAATCGACATCGTCGCCCCCGCTGATACGGCACCGCAAGGCCCGCCCCCATGTTTTTACAAGTATTTATTGTGTAAACTCGGGTGCGTTACTGCATCGGCCAGATCGACTCGTGGGGAGTGGGCATGCAAAGGGCAGTAGTGCGATGAGCTTCCGTGACGACGACAAAGTGATCCTGGAAGTCAGCCTCAACGGGGACGTCGGCAAGGACCACAACCCGCACGTGCCCTACGGCGTCGACGAGACCGCGCGTGACGTGGTGGACACCATCCAGCGCGGAGCCGGCGTCGTGCACTTCAACGCCCGCTACGACGACGGCCGGCAAGCCTGGACCGACGCGGACATCTCCCGCGCGGTGCTGGCCGCGGCGGCGCGCGACGTCGACCCGCTGGCCTACCCCAGCTACTCGGAAAGCCTGGACCACGTCTGGGACCTCGCCGCACAGCCACCAGAAGGTGTCGCGCAGTTGCTCGCGCCGTTCGAAGCGGCGCGCCATTCATCCGGCACCCTGTGGAACGAAGACACCGGCCGTTTCGAGCCCGCCGCATCCAGGCCCGACGATACGAACACCGTCTGTCCGCCGGAGCTCGACCAGTTCCAGAAGCTCGGGCTGTCACCCAGCATCTCGGTGTTCAACGCCGTCGATCTGCGCTGGGTGCTGCTGGCCGCCCGGATCGGAATGTTGCGGCAACCGTTGAACATCAAGCTGTTCTTCTCCGACAGCCGGATCTCGTACAGCGAGCCCGACCCCGCCGTCCTGGACTTCCTGGTGTCGCGGATCCCGAAGTGGATCGACCACGAGATCGTGGTCGTACCCTACGCGATGAGCAATGCCGAACGCTGTCAAGAACTTTGGGAGTACGCACTCGAACGGAAACTGGGCATCCGGGTGGGCATCGCGGACAACCCGATGCTGTTCCGGACCGCCGGCAACGGCGAATTGGTCGACAAGGCAGTAAAACTCATCGCCAAGCAGGGACTCGGTGTTGCCACCACCCAAGACATCCGGGCCCGCTTCGCGGCACCCGAGCGTGATGAGACCGAGCTGATCCGGGTAATCGTCAACCGGAACCGCTGCCTGGGCTGGGGGGTCTGCTACAACCAGGCGCCGGAGATCTACCAAGCCGACGCCGAAGGCTTCTGCGTGGTCACCAAGGCCTACGTCAACGAAGCGCAGCTGGACGCGGCCATCCAGGGCGCCGCGAGCTGCCCGGAACGGGCCATCAAGGTCGAACTGTGCGACGACGAGACCAAATCAGTGCACGCCCAATCGGGATCGCGGATCATCTGAGCAAACCCGGCCTCCGCCGAGGCGCGGCCGGCTACGGATCAGCCAGCGCCAACACCTCGTCGAACCCGGCGACCAGGCACTCCCGGAACAATTCCGGGTCCGGGATCGCCGCGGTGTCCACGTTGACGCCCACCGCGCAGGTGTCGCGGTAGGACACCAGCGTCACGTTCAGCGCGGCACCGATCGTCGGCCCGAACGCATACAGCATCCGCAGCCCCGCGCCGGCCAAGTACACCTGCACCGGAACACCCGGCACATTGGACGCCACGAAGTCGACGTTGCGCAGAATCGAACCGATGTACCAGCGCGGCATCATGTTCAGCGCGCCGGCGATCGCCTGGGTCAGCGGCAGCGAACGCTCGTCGCGCACACCGCGGGAACGCTGCTTGATCACCGCGATCCGCTCAGCCGGGTCCGGGACGCCGACCGGCACGTCGAAGCGCATCAACGTAACCCGGTTGCCGCCCACCGGATCTGACTCCTGGCGCAGGTTGATCGGCATCGTCAGGTGCAGATCATCCACCGGGCTGCCGTGCTTCTCGTGATACCGACGCAAACCCCCGGCCACACCGGCGACGAACGCGTCGTTGAGCGCCCCGCCGCTGCGATGCGCCGCCTGCCGCAGCTGCGACTTGGGCAACTCCAGCGCCAGCAGGTGCCGGGTCAGGTTGCGGTCGGTCATCAACTGCGAGCCGGTCCGATTCACCGGGCGCACCGTGCGGTAGATCGAGGTTGCGGTGGCCGCCGCGGCGCGCGCGGCGCCGAACGGATTACGCACGGTCTCGACCAACATGCTCGGCGCCGCCCGCACCGCGCCGCCGGCCACCTTGCCGAACAGTTCGGCGTTGTAGCGCAGCGCATCGCGGTAGCCGCTGAGCAGATCCGGGGTCGACGCCGGCTGATCCGGCACCGCGAACAGGTGTCGTTTGGTGGGCGTCGACGACAGATCGAACAGCGACATCCCGATCTGGATGCCGCCGACCCCGTCGGTCAGCGCGTGGTGCACCTTGACCAGCACCGCCGACTGCCCGCCTGCCAGGCCGTCGATCAAGGTGGCCTGCCACATCGGCCGCGCCGGGTCGAAGGCCTCCATCGCCTCGATCCGGGCGATCTCCAGCACGCCATCGAAGGTGGCCGGCTCGGGGGCGCCCACCCGGCGCAGGTGGTAGTCCAGGTCGAAGTCGGGCGCGATCTCCCAACGCGGCGGCACATTGCCCGGCGAGGGCACCACCAGTTTGCGCAGCATCGGCAACTGGTGGCTCACGGTGGTGAAGCGTTCACGCACCGCGTCCCAGTCCGGGGTGCCGTCGAGCAGCAGCACCGCCACGATCGTCGACCTGAGCCGCGGATCGGTTTCCATTGCCCAGGTGAATGCGTCGCTGTTGCGCATGAATTCGGCCACGGTGCTCTCCTACGCCATCCTTGTATTCCACGGTAGGGGAGCTGCGGCCGATGACCAGCCGATGGCGCCAAGAGAGGACTTTGGCTTCCGAACCGGGGACCTTGGCTCACCGGGCATGGTCGGCCACGGGCCAACTCTCGGGTAGTTCGACCCCGGTCGGCACAACGGCCACAGCGTCTTGCCAACCGGCAGTTTTCGACGCGTGACTGGTGCATGCTGGTGCTGGTGAGCGACGAAACCCGGCACGTCCCGCCAGTCCCGACCGTCTCGAATCGGCGAACAGTGCTCGCCACCGGTCTGGGGCTGACAGCCGTAGGTCTGACGGTCGCAGCGCTGGCGGCCTGCTCGTCGAGTGACGGCGAAACGCTGGGTGACCCACCCGCTGCCGAAGCACCCGAACCGCCGGTCGGTCTGGCAGGTCTGGCCTTCGACGACCCGGAGTTCGACGGGCAGTTCCTGCGCGCGCTCGACGTCATCCCGAATGGCGGTGCGGACGTCGGCGAATGCTTCGTCACTGCGCGGCGTATCGCGCCGGGAGACCAGGCGGGGTGGCACACCGAGTGGAAGGCAACCGCCGATCGGATCTATGCCATCGGGGAGGCGAGCGAGGCCGCGAATCAGCGGGTCAGCGCCAACTCGGCGTATTCGCGCGCGAGCACCTACTACCGCACGTCCGGGATCTTTCACCTCAGCCGGCCGGTGGATGCGGAGTTGCTCGAATCGTATCGACGGCAACGTGATTCGTTCCAGCGCGCGGCTCAGCTCGGCGAATTCGACTTCGAGATCATCGAAATCCCGTATCAGGGCACGTCCTTGGAGGGCTATTTCCTGCGTCCTGCCGGTGTCGGACCGTTCCCGACGGTGGTGATGGTCGGCGGCTACGACGGCACCAAGGAAGAGTGCTATTTCAGCACCGGGCGGGCTGCGCTGCGGCGCGGCTACGCGGTCTTGCTGGTCGATGGGCCGGGCCAGGGCGGAGCATTGATCGAGCAGGGTCTGGTGTTCCGACCGGATTGGGAGACCGTGGTGAGTCCGCAGATCGACTGGCTGCTGGGCCGCGGCGAGGTCGATCCGGAGCGGATCGGGTTGGTCGGCCGAAGCTGGGGCGGATTCCTGGCGCCCAGAGCCGCCGCCACAGAACACCGGATCGCGGCCTTGGTCGCCGACGCGCCGCAGTACACGCCGGGCAAGGGTGCGGTGAACCTGCTCCCAGAGCAGTACCGCGATCAACTGCACACCGGCGAGGCTGCCGAACTCAACGACGTGCTCGAAGCCGAGATGGCCGACAGTCCGTACATCGCGTGGGTGTTCGATCGCGGCATGCTTACGCACGGTTTCGATACCCCGATCGAGTACCTGCGCGGCCTGCAGGCTTACACCCTGGAGGGATTGGCCGACAAGATCGTGTGCCCGACGCTGCTGTGTACCGGCGAGAGCGACGCGCGCGGCAACGACGCGCAGTCGCTGTACGACGCGATCACCGCGCCGAAGGAGTACCTGAAGTTCAGTAACGCAGAAGGTGCCGGCGAGCACGACGAAGCCGGCGCCGCGACTCTTTTCGAGCAGCGGGTGTTCGGCTGGCTGGACGAGCAACTGGGCCGGATTGGCTGATCCTGCCGACTGGCAGTGGGTGTCGCTGCCTACGCTGTCGGAATGCTGAGCGCGTTGGTCGATCTGCCCGGCGGCACCTTCCCGATGGGGTCGACAGACTTCTATCCGGAGGAAGCCCCGGCGCACCCGGTGACGGTCGACCCGTTCGCCATCGAAGCGCACCCGGTCACCAACGCCCAGTTCGCCGCGTTCGTCCAGGCCACCGGGTATGTGACCGTCGCCGAACAGCAACTCGACCCGGCGGCCTTTCCGGGCGTGCCCGCCGAGGATCTGGTCCCCGGCGCGCTGGTGTTTCGGCCCACCGACGGTCCGGTGGATCTGCGGGATTGGCGGCAATGGTGGACCTGGGTGCCGGGTGCCTGCTGGAAGCACCCCACCGGACCGGCGTCTTCGGTGGAAGATCGGCCCGATCATCCGGTGGTGCAGGTCGCCTACCCGGACGCAACCGCCTACGCGGCCTGGGCCGGTCGTGCGCTGCCCACCGAAGCACAGTGGGAGTACGCCGCCCGCGCCGGCAGCGTCACCACCTACCCGTGGGGTGACGACGTCCGGCCCGGCGGCCAGCTGATGGCCAATACCTGGCAGGGCAACTTCCCGTACCGCAACGACAGCGCCGCCGGCTGGGTCGGCACCTCCCCGGTGGGTACGTTCCCGCCGAATGCGTTCGGCCTGAACGACATGATCGGCAACGTCTGGGAATGGACCAAGACCCGATTCAGCCCGCGGCACACCGCAACTCCGCAACTCTCGCCCTGCTGTCCGCCGCCCGGTGGTGACCCGACGGTGCATCAGGTGATCAAGGGCGGCTCGCATCTGTGCGCGCCGGAATACTGCCACCGCTACCGCCCGGCCGCCCGGTCCTCGCAATCGCAGGACAGCGCCGCCACTCACATCGGGTTCCGCTGTATCGGCTAGCCGATTGCCTGTCGAAGTGTGCATTTGTGACACCGCTCAGCACCGGCATGTGCAATATGCATGTGGTGGCGCTGAGCGGTGTCACAAATGTGGGAATGAGCAGCCAGTGCAAGCAGGGTGGCTGGTTTCGCCGCACCCGGTGTGCAACGAGTGCACGCCTGACCGGGGTTTCGCGGGCGCAGCGCCGCTGCTAACGCGTCAACGTGTCCCGCATACCCGGCGCGAGCACTCCGTCCAGCACGTCCCAGTCCACGCTCACCGGGTAGTAGTCGCCGAGGACATGCGCGACCGGGATATAGACCTCCAGCCCGTCGTCATCAGGCACCCAATTCGCCAATTGATCGGCGACCGGGTCGGGCGCAGGCTGGTTGGCCAGTTCGTCCTCGTCGGCCATCTCGGCCTTGATCCCATCCACCAGCGCCGTCAACCCGGCGTTCGGGTCGGTGAACAGGTCGGTGATCATGATCGGCTCACCGGTTCCGGCATCGAGCACCGTGGTCGCCACCGCGTTGAACGGGTGCGCGGCCTGGTCGACGAAGATGTTCAGCACCAACACGGCGGCCACCGAACCGTTACCGATATGTGAGACCTCGCTGCGCTCATCGTCGTGCAGGACACCGGGCGCGATCGTCACTGACCTACCGTCGTCACTGGGCTGCAGATAGTCGTCGAGGGCTGCGCGCACCGCGGCGTTGAACTTGTCGCGCACCGCCGCGTCGCCGCCACGCAGCTGCGGCAGCTCCGCCTGGTAGGTGACGGCGCCCTGGGCGCCGTCGACCGGTTCGATGAACCCGGTGAACCCCGCCTCCGCGCCGGTCGTGGGACCGGCGGTGGTGGTGTCCGCAGTGGTCGCCGTAACGGTCTCAGTGCTCGCCTCCGAGCCCGAATCACCCGAGGTGCATGCCGTACCGGCGGCGCCCAGCGCAACGGCGACGGCGGCCACGGCCAGCTTGGATAGCAGCGTTGAGTCACTCATCGTTCGACGGTAGCGCTCGCGGCCGGCCACCAATGTTGATTGCCGGCAAAACCTCGGCGCGGGCGGTCTGGCCCGCCCGGCCAACCAGTTCGAGGCGGCGAAGCGGTTCGCGGCTGCTGCGCAGTGAGTTGCTGTCCGGTGCACCCGGCTACACCGTGAAGGTGAGCTGGGTCCACCGCTCGTTCTGTTCCAGCTTGCCGCGCGGCGCGAGGTCGTCGGCGCTGGGCCTTGCCGGTGTCGGCAACACCACGGCGTGCTCCCGCTCGGCGAGCGCGGTGAGCAACTCCTGTTTCGGGATGGTGTCCCGCCAGCGTTCGACGAGTCCCCACGGCACCATCGCGTCGCCGTGGGTGTGCCAGTCGCTCAGCACGAAATCCTTGGGCGTCGCATTGTGCGAGCCGTGGTGGCCGACCTTGTAGAAATCGGCGTCGTTGATCAACGCGGCCGCCGCCGGGTCGCTGCGCACGTGCTGCCAGGCGCCGTGCTGCGCGTCGCCGGGGAACAGCATCCGAAAACCCGCCACGTCCAGCACGAAGAACAGGCTGGTGTTGTTGACCGAGCGTTCCAACACCGACGCGGCCGCCAGCACAGCCATGTCGTCGCTGACCGCCGACAACGCCAGGGTTCGACGGAGGGCGCACAATTCCTCCGGCACGTCGTCCGGCGCGAGGGTGTACTGCGGCGCAAACAGTGGTCGACCGTTGCCGGCCGGCGGCTCGACGTCCTCGTCCAGGTTCAACCGCAGCCAACCGACCCGCGACGGCGGGGCCATCTTCTTGAGCATCGCCGGATCGCGCGACGGCCCCAGGACGTGCGCGACGATCCCGCAGCGTCCGATGTCGACGACGTCGTCGGTGCTGTCCGGCTGCGGGAAGAACCGGACTCGGTGCGTCGTGCCGAAGCCCTTGCCGGCGCTGCCCAGCAGCCGCTCCATGGCCGCGGCGTTGCCCCGCGAATTCGACACGAACGCAGCTGCTTCGGACAACCGCCGCGCTGGTGCCGAACCCGCCACCGCCAACGCCTGCCGCGCGGAGATCAGGGCGGCGAGTTGGTTGGTGGCCCTGGCCTGCCGGGTCCGCAGCGCCGTGGCATCCGGGTCGTCGAGGTCTTCGACATACGGCAGCCACACCGTGTCGACCGACACCTGCTGCCACTCATCGCAGGCGAATCCCGAGATGTGGTCCTGGTGTCGGTGGGTGGCCACCAGCACGTCCAGATGCGGTGTGCCATCGCATTCTTCGGCCAGGTCGGCGATCAGGGTTCGCACCGTGTCATCGATCGGCGGGGCTTGCGCGCTCTGGAAATGCCGACCGCAGTCCACCAGCATCCGCCACACATCGGTGTCGTCGCGCACGGTGATCCGGAACGCGTCACCGAACCCTACGTTGTACATCCGGACCTCGACGGTGGTGCCGGCCATCGTGCTCACCCCCGGTCCGTGTCGTCGCAGTGCAGATTGGCGAAACCGAGCCGGTTGACCGCGGGTTCGGTCAACCAGGGCGCCAGCGGGTCATCGTTGTCGACCTGACCGAACCAGTTCTGCAGCGTGTGCAGCCGTTCGGTGCCCAGATAGTGGAAGAACTCGACGCTGGCATCGGTCGGGGCGACCGAGAACGGCAACGGTTTGGTGATCACATGGATCACCTCGCCACTGACCCGGGCGATCAACGTGGTGCCGGCCCGCAGCGGCGTGCGTGCCGCGGCCGGCAACCCCGGTTGCAGCTGGGCTTCGAGATCCTTGCGGCGCTGCACCAACTGGATCACCACCTCGGGCCGGGGTTGGCGATCGTCGGCCAACCGGAACGTGACGTGCACGCTCTCGATCGCGATCGCCGAACCGAACGCCGGGTCCAGGCCCAACGTCAGGGCATGTGCCACCGCCCAGGCGTGCAGCTTGCGGTAGAAGTCCGGGTCGTGGCGGCCCGGTGCACTGTCGGTGTCGAGGTCCATCGCGGCCTCCAGCACCAGGTCGGCGACCGGCACCTCGGGAACCAGGCTCAGCGGCCTGCTCGGCGGTGGCCACAGCAGCGCGGACTCGGTGAGCGAGGTGACCTGCGCGGCAACGATTCCGCGCCGCCGCATCGACTCCACCAGACCTGCCCGCAGCCGCAGTGAATCCTCGGGGTAGAGCGCGTGGTCGGCGGTGACGATGGCCCGGACGATGTCACCGAACGTGACGTCGACCGGCGGCAGGTAATCGAAGGCGCGGACCACCATCGCCAGGTGCCGATCGGCGATCCGGACCGCCTCGGTGGTCACCCGGTCGACCAGATCCGGATGCAGGCGGCCCGCGGGCAGCACACCGGTGCCCTGGCTGGCGATCCGCAGCAGGTCGGCGATCGCGCTTTGGAAGCGGTCGGAGTAGGCGTCGAAGACCGCCGCCACGAAGCAGGCGCCGCGTTCATGCGGTTCGGTCGCGGTGCGGAACCGCTCCGGGCTGCGTTGCACCTCGCGGGGGATCTTGGGATCGATCGCCGAACGCAACGCCGCGCCCCGCCCGGACGACCTGCCGAACTCGTCGGCCAGATCGAACAGCACACCGCCCTGGTGGATTTCGCCGGAGGTGGTGGTCACCGCGTCGTACACCACCTCGCGGTGGCTGAAATGCTGGAACAGTGCGATCAGATCGGCGAACGCCTCGTGGGCGGCCAGCACGTCGGGATTGGTGGCCTCGGAGAAGTACCGGCGCAACCGGTGCACGATCGCGTGCGTCACCTCGTGCGCGATGATGTCGGAGGACAGGCAGGTGAAGATGACCTGGCCGGGCAGGTTGGGGCCGGGATCGTTTTCGTCAGCCCGGAAGAATCCGAACAGCACCGCCTTGCGGTCCGGGTCGAAGTAGGCGTTGCGGCCTTCGAAGGCGTGTGGCACCAGCCGAAGGCGGGTTTCGCCGCGCCACCGGAACCGGCGGCCCAGGTACCGTTCGAAGCGCTCCAACACACTGGTGGTGACGGCATAGACGATCTGTTGGTGGGTCCGCGGGTCACCTTCGGTGGGTTCCATCCCGTCCTGGGCCAGCACGAACGGATCATCCAAATCGACCATCGCCGACCAGGTGTCGTGCACCGGGTCGTAGTCGACCACCTCGACCGACTCGCCGCGTGGGCCTGGCCGCAGCGCGGTCTCGTACGGCACGCTGACGGTCAGGTAGCGCCCGGACAGCCGGGTGGACATCGGGTCGAAGGCGTAGGTACGCAACCGTCGTCGGCGCGGGGTGGCGAGCCGGGGCCCGCAAATTCGTGCAGTCGTCATGGTGATACTTCCGAGCTGCGTTGTGGTTCAACGGGTTCCGACGCCGCTGGTCCACAGACCGGGCCAGTGCGGGTCGATCGGCAACGGGTAGCCGGGATCCACCCGGTCGGCAGCCACGTCGTAGCGCACGTACTGCGAGCCCTTGAACAGGTAGGCCTTTCCGTTGGGCCACAGCACTATCTCGTCGATGCCCGCTGCGAACGCCGCCGGCATGCCGGGCCAGTTCCCGGCGATGGGCAGCGGGTAGCCGGGGTCCACCCGGTCGGCGGCAATGTCGTAGCGCATGTACTGCGAGCCGCGGAAGAAGTACGCCTTGCCGTTCGGCCACACCACCCCAGCGTCGATCCGGTCTGCCCACAGGCCCGGCCAGTTGCCGGCGATCGGCCGCGGATAGCCGGGATCCACCCGGTCGTTGACCACATCGAACCGGATGTACTGCGAACCCCGGAAGTAGTAGGCCTTGCCGGTCGTCCAGAGCAGCCCCGAGTCGATACCGGCGGCGAAGTCGGCCGGAAAACCGGGCCAGTTGCCGGCCACCGGTAGCGGGTAACCCGCGTCCACCTTGTCGGTCTTGACGTCGTAGCGCGCGTATTGGCTGCCCTTGAACAGATAAACCTTGCCGTTGGGCCACACCGAGGTCGGCGCCACCGGACCCGGATAAAGCTGCCCGGCGAAGGTGGCGTCCAGATTGCCGATGTCGGCTCCGCCCGGTACCGCGATCCGGTCCTTCATGATCTCGGCGGGCAGCCCGTAGCACATGATCGAGTGCGGATCGGTGGCCGCCGACGCGATCAGCGCCGAGTTGTCGAACGGGGTCAGCACCTGTGCGATGACCTCTTCGCGGGACCAGCCCTGGGTGCGCATGAACAGCGCGATGGCCTTCTCCCGGTCGATCCGGTCGACGATGGCCTTGCGCCGGTGCTCGTGCGGGAAGCCCAGGGTGTGACCGGTCTCGTGGCGCACCACCCGGTGGTACTCGGAGTCCGGGGTGTTCATGGTGAAGCTGTCCAGGTTCATCGTCGGCTCGTGCGCGGGGATCGACAGTATGTCGGTACCCAGATACGACCAGTAGCCGTCGTCGGCCGTGCGCGCGATCCGCACCTGGCCGGTGCCCGCGGTTTCGGTGAAGCGCACATTGGCCCAGGCACCCCATGCGTTCATGTGCGACAGGATGCGGGCGCGCAACTCCTGGCTCGGACCGTCCAGGAAGCTCACGGTCAACCGGACCCCGGTCTTGGGCCAGCGTCGCGCGGTATCCGCCGACAGCGGCAGGTCCGCACCGAGCGCAGCCCGCGACGGCGCGCTGGGCGCATTGTCCGGGTTGAGTTCGATTGCCTTGGCCGCGGCGGCTTCTGCGAGTGCAGCCGGCAATGTCTTGATGGTGCAGCCGATGTAGGTCATCTCGGTCCCCCTGAGTCTGCGACGCCGAAGCGTCGTCCGTTCGATGGGGCCGAGATTAGGTGCGCCGACGCTGCCGGCACACGAGTAATCGGCTACCCGATCTGGCGATCAACCGGGTAGCCGACAGGTGTACTCAGGTCAGGCCGATGTACACCGACTTGGTGTTGAAGTAGGCCTCCAGCCCCTTCTTGCCGCGCTCGCCGCCCCAGCCGGACTGCTTGTGGCCGCAGATCGGCATGGACGGATCGGCGGCCAGCGCCGAGTTCACCCAAATCTGGCCGCCCCGAAGCGCGTTGGCCACCCGGTGGGCGCGGCTGAGGTTCTCCGTCCAGATCGCGCCGGCCAGCCCGTACTCGGTGTCGTTGGCCGCGGCGATCGCCTCCTCTTCCTCGTCGAACGGGATCACCGAACCGACCGGGCCGAAGATCTCCTCTTTGATCAGCCGCATGTCCGGTGTGGTGTTGGTGACGATGGTGGCCTCGTAGAAGTAGCCGGGACGGTCCATCCGCTTGCCGCCGGTGATCACCTCCGCGCCGCCGGCCACGCCGTCGTTGACGATGCCTTCCACGCGTTGGCGTTGCTTCTCGCTGATCAGCGGACCGAGCACCGAGGTCGGGTCGGTGTAGCCGCCCATCGGCAGCATCTGGGCGAACCCGGCCAACCCTTCGACCACCTGGTCGTAGATGCCGCGCTGCACGTAGATCCGCGATGTGCAGGAACAGTTCTGGCCGGAGCCGGCCAACAGTCCCATGCCTGCACCCATGATCGCCTTGTCCAGGTTGGCGTCGTCGAACATGATCAGCGGTGACTTCCCGCCGAGCTCCAGCGTCAGGCGCTTGAGGTTGCCGGCCGCGGCCTGCACGATCAGCCGGCCCACCTCGGTCGAACCGGTGAAGGCGATCTTGTCGACGTCCGGGTGCGCGGTGAGCGCCGCGCCGGTGGTCTCGCCGTAGCCGGTGATGACGTTGAGCACACCGTCGGGCAGGCCGGCTTCGCGGAAGATCTCCTCGAGCTTGAGTGCTGTGAGCGGGGTCTCCTCGGCCGGCTTGAGTACCGCGCTGCAGCCGGCCGCGAGTGCGGGGGCGACCTTGAGCATCGCGACGAAGAACGGACCGTTCCACGGGATGATCAACCCGACCACGCCGACCGGTTCGAGCTGGGTGAAGGTGTGGTATTCCTCGAAGTGGCCGAGCAGTCCGTCGGAGATCAGGTTGGCCGATTCGCCGTGGATCTTGCCAACCCAGCCGGCGTAGTAGATCAGCATCTCGTTGGCGACCTTGATGATCTGCTGGGCGGCCACGGCGTTCATGCCGTTGTTGCGGGCCTCGATCTCGGCGAGTTCCTCGGTGCGCGCCTTGATGATCTCGGCGGCCCGGAACAGCACCTCGGCGCGGTGCGCTGCCGGCAGTTTGCGCCATGCGCCGGATTCGAAGGTCTCCCTCGCGCGCGCCACCGCCGCGTCGACGGCGGCCTGGTCGGCATCTACGACCTCGGCGATCTGCTCCTCGCTGGACGGGTCGAAAACCGGAATCATGGTGCTGGTCACTTGTCGGGCATCCTCTCGAAATTCATCGGCGTTGACGTTGATGTTGGGAGTGGGGGACTGGGGAGAAGACTTGTCTCAGAACCGCTCTCGCAGCGGACGGTCATGCGGCGTGGCGCGGTAGAGCCCGCGGTCGATCAGCCGGGGGACCACCTCGTCGATGAACTCCCGGATGGAGTGGGCGCCGGCCGAGAACATCAGGTTGAACCCGCCCACGTTGCCGTCGGCGTGCCAGGCCGCGAAGTCGTCGACGAGGTCGTCGTAGGAGCCGACGAACTTGCGGTGGGTGGCGCCGCCGCGGCCGACGGCCTGCGCGACGACGTCGCGCACGGTCACGCCCGGGTGCTCCTGAATCCAGTTGTACAGCGACACATAGTTGCCGAACGTGCTCTTGATGGTCTTCTCGACGTCGGCCGGTGCCGGCAGCTGCCCGACCGGGAACGGCTCGTTGATGTCGTCGAACGGGATCTGCAAACCGAACTGTCCCAAAGCAAATGGCGCGATCGGGGTCCAGTCGACGTAGCTGTCCAGTTCGTGCAGCTTCTCCTCGGCTTCGGCGGCGGTGCGGCCCAGGTAGGGGATCAGGCCGGGGATCGGCGGTACCGAACCGGGCGCCTGGCCCTGCTCGGCCAGCGCCTTGTCCAGGGTCTCGCGGTAGACCGCCGCGGTTTCCCGGGTCGAGGAGTTGGTGAACACCATCTCGGCGTGCTTGGCGGCCACTCGGATGCCCGCACCGGATCCGCCGGCCTGCGCGATCAGCGGCCGGCCCTGCCGGCTGGGGCGACGTTGAGCGCACCGGCCACCTGGAACAGGTTGCCGTGGTGGTTGATCGGCTCGGCATGGAACCGGATGCGGCCGTCCGGGCCGCGGCGCAGCTCCCGGTTGTCCCACAGCGCGCGCAGCACGTCGAGGAACTCGTCGGCGCGCTGGTAGCGCTCCTCGCGTTCCAAATGCTTGGTCAGGCTGTAGTTCAGCGCGAAGTCGTCGATCACCGAGGTGACCGCGTTGTACCCGGCGCGGCCGTCCGATGCCTGATCCAGCGACGCCAGCAGCCGGGCCAGGTTGTACGGGTCGTAGAACGTCGTCGAGGCGGTCGCGATCAGGCCAACGTGTTTGGTGTGCTGCGCGATCGCGGTCAGCGCGGTGATCGGCTCGGCCGGGCCGCCGTCGAACGCCGGGGAGCCCTGCAGACCGGGAATGTCGCCGACGAACAGCGCGGTGAACAGCCCCTCGTCGCCGAACCGGCCGTACTCCAGCAGTCGTTCGAACGTGCTGCGGTCGGCCACTCCGTGCGCCTGTTCGTAGCCGTAGGCGCCCTGGTGCAAGTTGATGTCATTGGCCACCAGGTTCAAGTGCAGATAGCGTCGTTGCGACATCGTGCTCCTATCAAGGGTTCTGGGAATGTCAGCGCAGGATTCAGCGCATGGTGGCGTGCAGGGCGTCAGTCATGGCCTCGATCGCCGCTTCGCGTTCCAGCGGCCAGCCGTCGACCAGCCACAAATGCATGAACGAGTCGACCATGGTGTACATCATCGCGATCGCCAGCCGGATCTGGTTCTCGTCGGCGCCGGGCATGGCGTCGGCGCGAATCCATTCCCCGACATTGGCTTCCATGGTGGCGCGGTGCGCTTCGGCGAAGTCCGGGTCGGCGGCGCGGGCCTGGTGCAGCGCCATGTACAGCTCGGGTGCCGAGGTGTAGAAGTCGACCACCTTCTCGAAGAAGGACCGGATCGACGGGCGCCCCGACTTGCCGCCGCGCGGCGCGTCCTGCTGGGACCACACCGTCATCCGGGTGTTGCGCAGCTCGCGCAGCACCGCGGCCTTGCTGTCGAAGTGCAGGTAGAAGGTGGCCCGGCCGATCCCGGCGCGCCGCACGATGTCGTCGATGGTCACCGCGACGTAGCCGCGCTCGGCGAAAGCCTCCAGCGCCGCGGCCTGGATGTGCTCCCGGGTCATCAAGCGATGCCGGTCGCGCATCGTGAGTTTCGGTGCGGCGGAGTCGGTCTCGCTCAGCTCACTGGTGTCGGTCACGCAAGGATCACCCCTTCGAGCCGACCGTTGGCACGCCACTTCGCCAGCATGTCGAAGAACTCGACGGGCTTACCGCCGAAGTTGG
Organism: Mycobacterium sp. NGS45; assembly: GCF_059812645.1. NCBI lineage: Bacteria > Bacillati > Actinomycetota > Actinomycetes > Mycobacteriales > Mycobacteriaceae > Mycobacterium > Mycobacterium sp. NGS45. The sequence goes on from NZ_JCALDB010000010.1 coordinate 17,417, forward strand.
TCGACAGCATGCCGTGCGGGTTTTCCTTGTCGCCTTCCGAACTCAAGTAGCTCGGCGTGCACTCGGCGTAGAACGCCTTGGGCTTCTCCGAGGATTCCTCCATGGCGGCCAGCCACTCTTCTTCGGCCGCCTGGGTGGCCTCGATGGTTGATGCCCCGCGCTCGACGAAAGTGCGTACCAGATAGGCGAAGTGGTGCGCGCGCTCCTCGGCGGTGTGGGTGTAGTTCGGGGACACCCCGGATTGCGTGTAGCCGAGGAAGAAGCAGTTCGGGAAACCGTGGGTCTGCAACCCGTGCAGGGTGCGCATGCCCTTGGCCCACTTGTCGGACAACCGCACATCGTCGCGGCCGACGATCTCGAACCCGAGCCGACGGGTGAACTCGGTGCCCACCTCGAATCCGGTGGCGAACACCAGTGCGTCGAGTTCGTACTCCGCCCCGTCGACCACGACGGCGGTCTCGGTGAAGCGTTCGACCCCGCGACCGTCAGTGTCCACGAGCGTGACGTTCGGCCGGTTGAAGGTGTCCAGGTACTGGTCGTGATAGCCGGGCCGTTTGCAGTTGAGCCGGTACCAGGGTTTGAGGGCCGCAGCGGTTTTCCGGTCACGCACCGTGGCGTCGATGCGCGCGCGTAGCCGTTCCATCGCGTCCCAGTCGGCGCGGAAGAGAAACTCGGTGACCTCCTCGAGCGTCATCTCCCGGCCCAGGCGCGCGGTCTCCCGGGCCACGGCGGGCTCGGAGAGCGCGAGGGCCTTCTGGGTCCAACCGTCGTCGGTCAGATCGAGTTCCATCTCGACACCGCAGGTGACCCGGGTGAAATTCTCCATCCGTTCGCGCTGCCAGCCCGGTTTGAGGCTGGCTGCCCACTGCGGGTCGGTGGGCCGGTTCCCGCGCTCGGAGACCGTGCTCGGGGTGCGCTGGAACACATACAGGTGTTCGGCGTGCTCACCCAGGTGCGGAATGCATTGCAGGCCGGTGGAACCGGTGCCGATGACGCCGACGCGCTTGTCGGCCAGCTTCCTCAGCCCGCCGCTCTCGTCGCCGCCGGTGTAGTCGAAGTCCCACCGACTGGTGTGGAAGGTGTGTCCGCGGAACTCATTGATGCCCGGGATGCCGGGCAGTTTCGGGCGGGTCAGCGAGCCCGGCGACACCGCGACCATGGTTGCGGTGAAGTCGTCGCCGCGGTCGGTGGTGATCCGCCACCGCTTGGCCTGCTCGTCCCACTGCATGCCGGTGACCGTGGTCTGCAGCAGCGCGTTCTCGTACAGGCCGTAGTGCTTGGCGCAGTTCTGCAGGTGCTCCCGGATCTCCGGTCCGTGGGCGTAGCGCTCGGTGGGGATGTAGTTCAGTTCCTCGAGTAGCGGCAGATAGATGTAGGACTCGACGTCGCACTGCACGCCTGGATAGCGGTTCCAGTACCAGGTGCCGCCGAAGTCACCGGCGGTGTCGATCATCCGGATGTCCTCGATGCCCGCTTCCTGCAGGCGTGCGGCGGCCAGGATGCTGCCCAGTCCGGCGCCGATGATCGCCATCTGAACGTGGTCGTGCACCGGGTCGCGCTCCACCCGTTCGGTCCACGGGTCGTCGGCGTAATGCGAGAAATCGGCGGTGACCTCGACAAACTGGCCCACCGCGTCGGGGCGCAGTCGCTTGTCGCGTTCCAGGGCGTACTTCGCCCGGACCCATGCGGCGTCGTACTCGGCAGGCTGCGGCCCCAGCTCAACGGCCGTGTCTGGCATGCGTAGCGCTCCTCGCGTCCCTGGAAACTCACTAGACAGTGTGTCTGGTGAACAGACTGACGAGTATCTTGCCAGACAAGGCGTATATCGGGAAGGGCTTCCGCTGGACAGCGCTCGGCGGCGCGCGACAGCGTTGATCGGCGCCACTGTGGGCCCGGTAATCCGGTCGGGCGGCGGTGCTTACTGGTCGGGATCGCCGTGCATGCGGGCCTGGTACCCCGCGCGCTGACTCTGATCGAGTTCGGCGGTGACCTTGGTGCCACCGGACACCCGGAACACGGTGTCGACCAGGCCGGCCGGCAGCACCGCCGACCCCTTCGAGATCAGGCCCACCAGCCTGGGTACGAACACGGTGCGGGAGGCGCCCCGGGCGAGTTCCCTGCGCACCGCGACGGCGACGTCGTCGGGGTCGACGACCACGAACCGGTCCAGCAGGCCCGGGGCCGACATCCCGGCGATCAGTTCGGTGCGCACGAAGCCCGGGCAGATCGCCGAGATCCGCACCCCGGTGCCGCGCCACTCCTGGCGCAGCGCAGCGCTCAGCCCCACCACGGCGTACTTGGTGGCGCAATAGGTGGCCGCGTTCGGCGATGCCAGCGTGCCCATCACCGATGCGATGTTGACGACGTGTCCACTGCCACGATCGCGGAACCGGTTGCCCGCCAACCGGGTTCCGGTCATCATGCCGATCAGGTTGATCTCCACCGTGCGCCGGGTCAGTGCCGGGTCTTCGGCCAGGTAGTCACCGATCGGCATGATGCCGGCGTTGTTGACCAGCGCATCGAGCCCGCCCAGCGTGCCGACGCGGCATCGAGGAACGACGAGAACGACGCGGCGTCGGTGACGTCGAGCCGGTGCCCGGATGCCTGGGCGCCCAACTCGGCGGCCGTCTGCTGCACGGCCTGATCCTGGATGTCGCCGAGTGCCACCGTGGCCCCGGATCCGATCAGCGCCTGCGCGATCGACCGCCCGACACCTTGGGCCCCGCCGGTGATCGCGACCCGAAGTCCTCGTAGTTGACCCATCGGTCCACGATGTCACAACACCGGCGCCGGCAGCGGCCGATCAGCCGTCGTGCAGCGCCGACGCGGTGACTTCGGTGCCGTTGGCGGTGACCGCGGCACCGTTGGCGCCGGCACCGTTGGCGTCGGCACCGTTGGCGTCGGCACCGTTGGCGCCGGCACCGTCGTCGGTGGGCGCGGCCGGGACCGGCTCATCACCGTCGGGTTCGGCCGCAGCTGCCGCGTCGGGCAACTGACCCACCAGATACTCGGCCAGCCCGCCGATGGTCGGGTAGTCGAACACCGCGGTGGCGTTGATCGTGAACGCGCCGCCGAACTGGCTTTCCAGCCGGTTGCGCAGTTCGATCGCCATCAACGAGTCGGTACCCAGGTCCAGGAAGCGGCTGCTGGCCGCCGGCGGTTGGGCCAGGCGCAGGAAGTTCTGCACCTCGCGCTGTAGGAACTCGGTCACGAACCCGGCCCGCTGACCCACCGGGATCTCCTGCAGTTGGCGCAGCAGCTCACTGTCCCCGGTGTGCTCCCCGGCCGCGCTGGGCAGCACCAGGTCGAGGATCGGCGGCCGCGAACTGCCCAACACCTTGGCGGCGCGCTGCCAGTTCGCCTTGAGCACCGTGGCCTGGCCGGTGCCGTTGCCGACCACCTCGGCCAGTGCGCTCAGCGCGGCCGACGGATCCAGCGGGATCAGGCCCTGCGCGCTGATGTTCGCGGTGGCCGCGGTCGACGACGCCATCCCGCCTTGGCCCCACGGCCCGAAGTTGATCCCGGTCGCCGGCAGGCCCTGGGCGCGACGCCGCGCCACCAAGCCGTCCAGCAGCGCATTGGCGGTCGCGTAATTGGCCTGACCGGGCGAACCGAACAGGCTCGACACCGACGACGACACGATGAAGAAGTCCAGCGCGTCGGCACCGGTCAACCGGTCCAGGTGCAACGCACCGAATGCCTTGGGCGCCAACGTGGTGTCGAACCGCTGCCAGCTCTGCTTGGACAGCAGCGCATCATCGAGCACCCCGGCCAGGTGCAGCACCCCGGCCAGTGGCGGCAGTTCGGCCCGGATCCGGTTCAGCAGCGACTCGACCTGCGCCAGCTCGCCGACGTCGGCGGTCCAGACGTGGATCCGGCACTTGTGCCGTTCGGTGATCTCCTCGATTACCTTCTGCGCCTCGGCATCCGGTTCCCGGCGACTGGTCAGCACCAGATCGCCGGCACCACGCTGGGCCAGGAAGGATGCCGCATGCAAACCAATCGCACCCAGCCCACCGGTGATCAGGTAGCTGCGGTCCGGCTGGGGCTGCAGCCGGTTCGGCATCTGCACCACGATCTTGCCGATGTGCCGCGCCTGCTGCATGCGGCGGAACGCCGCGCGGGCCTCGGTCAGCGGGTAGATCTCGGCCGGCAACGGTACCCATCGGCCATCCGCCAGGCCCTGGGACACCTCGGTCAACAAGGCGCGGATGCGTTCTGGCTCCTGGAAGGTCACGCTGTCCAGCGCGACGATCTCGTAGCCGATGTCGGGGCGGACCGCCGCCATCTGCTCGGCAGACCAGATGTCGCGTTTGGCGATCTCGGCGAAGCGGCCGTGCTGCGCGGTGGCCCGCACGGTGGCTTCGATGAACCCCTCGTTGGTGAGGCTGTTCAACACCACGTCCACCCCGGCGCCGTCGGTGTCGGCGAGGATCTGGTCGGCGAAATCCGTTGTCCGGGAATCGTAGACGTACTGCACACCCATCTTGCGCAGGGTCGCACGTTTGAAGGTGCTGGCGGTGGCGAAGACGACGGCTCCGTGCTGCTGGGCCAGCTGGATCGCGGCCAACCCGACGCCGCCGCTGGCGGCGTGGATCAGCACCCGGTCCCCGGGCTGCAACTGCGCCCAGTCGAAGGCCAGCCGCGCGGTGAGCGCCGCGGCCGGGATGGTGGCCGCGGCCACCGCGCCGATGCCATCCGGGATCGGCGCCACCAGCTGGGCCGGCACGTTGAACCGACTGGCGAACGCACCCTGCATGAAGCCGTACACCCGTTGACCGACCTCGAGCCCGGTGACACCGGCGCCCAATTCGGTGACCGTGCCGGTGAAGTCGCCGCCGATCGGACCCGGATCGCCCGGATACAGGCCCAGCACGTTGAGCACATCCCGGAAGTTCAACCCGGCGGCCTCCACCCGGACCTGCACATAGCCGTCCTCGGGTGCCGGCACCTCGGTCTCGGTCAACCGCAGATTGTCGATCGCCCCGCGCTCGGTCGGGGCCAGCGCATAGTCACCGCTGCGCGGCACCGTGAGATGGCCGCTGCGCGACCACGGCAGTAGCCGCGACACCAACAGCTTGCCTTGGCGCAGCGCCACTTCGGGCTCCGGCAACGCCGCCGCGGGAGCCGCGAGCAGACGCGCCAGCACCGCCACAGCCTCCGGCGAGCCATCGCAATCGACCAGTTTGGGTCGCAGCCCGGGCTCTTCGTTGGCCGTGGTGCGCCCAAAACCCCACAACGCGGCCTGTACCGGGTCCACCGGCTCGCCGGACTCGCAGGCCACCGCACGCTCGGTCACGATCCACAACCCGCCGGGCAGCTTCACGCTGTCCTGCTGCACAGTGTGTACAGCCGAGAGCAGGTTGGTGATCTCGGACTGCAGTCGCGCGGCCGTCTCGGCGCTGGACTCGTCCGGACCAGAGCAACCGGCGCGCCACACCACACCGGAGAACGGCAGGCCGCGCTCCTGGGCGGCAACCAGCAACGCGCCCAACAGTTCAGGATCGGTGCCGCGGTCGAACGGGACGCAGCCGGGCACCTGGGCGGCCAGCTCGCCGAAACCGGAGACCAGCCAGGTGCCGTTCACGGCAACGCCGTCGGCATCGACCTCCGGGGCCGGCACCTCATGCCAGCCCAGGGTGTACAGCAGCCTACTGGCGTCCCCACCGAGACCGCGCAGCAACGCCTCGCGGGGTGCCCGTTTGACCGTGAACTCCCGGACACCGCCGAGGTGGCGGCCATCCCGATCCAGGTACTCCAGGTCGAACACCTGGGTTTCGGCGTCCAAGGCGCTTTCGTGCCAGCGGGCTCGGCAGTAGAAGCGCCGCGGCATCTTCTCGGTCAACGTGACCTGGCCGTAGCGCAGCGGTAGGAACAGGTCGTTGACGCCCTGCTCGGCCGCCAGCAGTGCCGGGAACGCCGGGAACGCGACACCGGTGCACAGGTCCATCAGCACCGGGTGCATCGGCTCGGTACCGAGCTGTTCGGCCAGTTCGGCGCCGACCAGGATATCACCGATCGCCTCGCCGGCGCCCAGCCACAACGACTTGAGTGAACCGGACCAGGTGGGACCCCACATCAGCTCCAGGTCGGCGAAGGTTTCGAACAGCTCCTGCGGACGCATCCGGTCCAGCCGCTCGACGATCTCCTCGACCGGCTCGGGGTCCGGCGCCGGCCGTTCGTCGGGCCCGGAAGCCACGGCCCCCTCGGCGTTCAGGGACCACTCCGCGCCGCGTTCCCCGTACGGGCGGCTGTGCACCTGGAACGTCCAGCCGTCGTCGACCGGGTGCAGGGTCAGCTGGACCTCACGAGAAGCCTTCTCCGGCAGGATGATCGGCTCGTAGAAGAAGACGTCCTTGGCGCGTGCCGGGGTGCCGACCGCAGCCAAGGCCATGGCTGCGTAGGTCGCGCCGGGCACCACGACGGTGCCGTAGATGACGTGGTCGGAAAGCCACGGCTGCGTTTTGACCGACAACCTGCTGGTGTACACCGAGTCGCCGGACGCCAGATCCTTACCGCTGCCCAGGATCCCGGAACCGGCCGCACCCATCTCGCCGCCCACCGTGATACCGGCGCCCTTGGGCCAGAACCGGCGGCGCTGGAACGGATAGGTGGGCAACTCGATGCGTCGCCCGCGCTCACCGTAGAGCGCACCGAAGTCCGGGGTGTGCCCACCGACGTAGCCGGCCGCCAGCGCATCGGCGATCTGGCGCCGATCGTCGACGCCCTTGCGCAGCGAGACGATCGCCCGCGGCGCCGCCAGATGCTCGGGCCACACCTGCACGGCGGCACCGGTCAGCACCGGCTGCGGACCGATCTCGATCAGCACCGAGCAGCCCAGCGCCGCGATGGTGCGCACACTTTCGGCGAACTGCACCGGTTGGCGGGAGTGCCGCCGCCAATACTGGGCGTCGATCGGGGTCTGGGCACCCAGCACCGCTCCGGTCCGGTTGCAGACCAGCGGCAACGTCGGCACCGTGTACTGCACTCGGGCAGCGCAGGATTCGAATTCGTCGAGCACCGGGTCCAGCAGTTCGGAGTGGAACGCGTGGCTGGTGTGCAGCCAGGTGCAGCGGATCCCGTCTTCCTCGAACTTCGCGACGGCCTGCTCGAGGTCGGAGCCGGGACCCGACAGCACGGTGTTGGGGCCGTTGTAGGCGCCGACCGACAGTCGAGGGAATTCCGCGCAGGCCGCCTCGACGTCCTTGGCGTCGGCGAACACCGCCACCATCCGGCCGCCTTCGGGCAGGCTGCCGAACAGTCGGCCGCGTTCGGCGATCAGCCGCGCGCCGTCTTCCAGGCTGAACACCCCGGCCACGCAGGCCGCGGCGTACTGACCGACGCTGTGTCCGAGCACCACGTCGGGCTCGATGCCCCGGGACTGCCACAGCCGAGCCAGACCCATCTCGACGGCGAACAGCGCCGGCTGCGCGTACGACGTGTGCTGCAGCGCCTTACCGCCCTCGCCGGTGTCGAACATGACCTCCAACAGCGGGCGCGCCAACAGGTCGTCGACCGCATCGGCGCAGCGCTGCACGGTTTCGGCGAAAACCGGTTCGGCGGCGAACAATTCGCGTGCCATACCGGGATGCTGGCTGCCCTGGCCGGTGAACAACCAGGCCGTGGTGGGGCGCCGGGTGTGTTCACCGCGCAGCACGCCGGGGCGGGACCGGCCCTCGGCGAGGTCGATCAGGCCGAGTCTTGCCTCCTCGATCGAGTCGACCACCAGCGCACCGCGGTGCTCGAAATGGGATCGGCCGGTGCCGGCGGTGCGGCACACGTCGGTGAGATCGGCATCCGGGTGGGTGCCCAGCCAGGCTTCGTAACGCCGGGCCAACGCGGTCAGCGCTTCCGGGGAACGCGCCGACAGTGCCAGCACGTGGCTGGACCGTGCGTCGGGTCCCGGGGCGTCGACCGGCTCTTCGGCCGGGTCGACCGGCGGTGCGGGGGGCTCCTCGAGCAGCACGTGCGCGTTGGTGCCGGTGAAGCCGAACGAGCTCACTCCGGCGCGCCGCGGTCTGCCGTTGGTCTGCCACGGCGTGGCCTCGCCGACCACCTGCACCGGCAGCGTATCCCACGGAATGTGCGGCGACGGTTTGTCGAAATGCAGACTCTGCGGCAACAACTCGTGCTGCAGGGACAGCACCACCTTGATCAGACCGGCTGCACCGGAGGCGGATTCGGTGTGTCCGATGTTGGTCTTGACCGAACCCATCAGCAGCGGCCGGTCGCTGGGGCGCCCGTCGCCGTAGGCGGCCGCGGCCGCCTGCACCTCGATCGGATCACCCAGCGGGGTACCGGTTCCATGCGCTTCCAGGTAGTCGATGTCACCGCCGGTCAAACCGGCCCGGGCCAACACCGCACTGATCAGCCGCTGCTGCGCACCTCCGTTGGGCACCGTCAGACCGCTGGACGCGCCGTCCTGATTCAGTCCGCTGGCCGGGATGACAGCGCACACCCGGTCACCGTCGCGCTGGGCGTCGCTGAGCCGTTTGAGCACCAGGATGCCGCAGCCTTCGCTGCGCACGTACCCGTCGGCCGAGGTGTCGAAGGTCTTGCACCGCCCGACCGGTGAGAGCATCCGGGCGCGGGAGGCCGCGATCACCGTCACCGGCGACAACAGCACGTTCACCCCGCCGGCCACGGCCAGATCGCAGTCCCCGGACTGCAGCGCCTGGCAGGCCTGGTGCACGGCCACCAACGCCGAGCTGCAGGCGGTGTCGATGGCCACCGCGGGGCCTTCCAGGCCGAGGGCAAAGGCCACCCGGCCCGCGATGGCGTTGAGCGCGTTGCCGGTGATGAAGTGCGGTTCGATCTTGTCGATCGGCTCGGCCGACAGCAGGTGCGCGTACTCGTTGGCCGCCACACCGGCGAAGACACCGGTGCGGCTGCCGCGCAGCGCGGACGGCGCGTACCCGGCGCGTTCCAAACCCTCCCATACGGTTTCCAGCATCAGACGTTGCTGCGGCTCGATCCAGACCGCCTCGCGCGGCGAGATGCCGAAGAACTCGGGATCGAACTCGTCGATGCCGTCCAGGAATCCGCCGTACCGGGTGTAGGTCTTGCCGGGGACGTCCGGATCCGGATCGTATAACTCGTCGATGTCGAACCGGTCCTCGGGCACCTCCCGGATCGCGTCGACACCGCCGCACAGCAACTCCCAGAACGCTTCTGGGCTGGCGGCGCCGGGGAACCGGCAGGACACTGCGACCACCGCGATCGGGTCGTCGGTGCGGGCCGCCACCGACACCGGGGTAGGCCGGTCGCCGGCCTGCTCGTCGAGCCCGAGGACGTCGCCGAGCAGATAGCCGGCCGCGTCGCTCAACCTGGGCTGGTCCATCACCAGCGTCACCGGAATCTCGTGGCCGACGCCCTCTTCGATGCGCCGGCGCAACTCGATGGCCATCAGCGAATCCATGCCGAGGTCGAAGAATCCGGCGTCCTCCCGGATTTCGGCGGCATCCACCCGGGTCACGTCGGCGACCGCGTCGCGCAGGTAATCGGTGAGCAGCTTCTTGCGCTGCTGCACCGGCGCGGCGGTGAGGCGCTGCACCAAATCGGTGGTCCCGGTCCGCGCTGATCGGGTCGACGCCGGCGCAGATTCCGGAACCTCGCGTTGCAGTTCGGCCAGGAACCCGCGGCGCCCGGTCTGCTGGTAGATCGGCAGGAACCGGGACCAGTCGATCCGGGCTACCACGGCCTGCACCGGGCCTGCTGCGGCACCGGTCTGGGTGACTGCGGCCACGACGTCGGCCAGCCCGGCGAGCGCATCGGCCGGGGCCAGGGTCACCACGCCGCGCTGCGCCAGCCGGGCCCGGGCTTCCGGATCGGCCATGCCGGTGGACCAGGGACCGAAGTTGACGCTCAGCGCCCGGGTACCGCGTGCGCGAAGTCGCCAGGCCAGGCCGTCCAAGAATGCGTTGGCGGCACTGTAGGCGGTTTGTCCGTAGCTGCCCCAGACCGCGGCGATCGACGAGATGTTCAGGAAGAAGTCCAGCTCGAGGTCGGCTGCGGCTTCGCTCAGATGCCAAGCACCCCAGACCTTTCCGGCGAACACCCGGTCCACTTCGGCGTCGTCCTGGCTGCTCAGCGGGGTGTTGCCGATCTCGCCGGCCCCGTGCACGATCCCGGCCAGCGGCGGCAGCTCGGCGCGCATCGTGGCCAGCAGCCGGTGGACGTCGTGCGGGTCGGCGACGTCGGCGGTCAGCACCCGAACCTGGCAACCGTACTGTTCGGTCAAGGTCTGCAGCCGCTGCTCGGTGGCGTCGTCGGGGGTGCGGCGGCTGGTCAACACCAGCTGCTTGGCGCCGTGGGCGGCCAGATACCCGGCGATCTCGAGTCCGATCGATCCCAGCCCGCCGGTGACCAGATACGTTGCGTCGGCCCGCAATCCAATCGCCTGCCCGCTGGGGCTGCCGTCCCGGCGGACCAACCGCGGAACATGGACCCGATGTGCCCGCAGCGCTATCTGATCCTCGCGGAGCTGCGGATCCTCGGCGGCGCTCACCCGGGTGATCAGCTGCAACCATTCTTCGGTGCTGCCGTCGGACAGATCGGCCAGGCCGCCCCACAACTGCGGCAACTCGAGCGCCGCTGCGCGTCCGAAGCCCCACAGGCAGGTCTGGTCCGGCGCGACCGGGTCGGTGTCGGTGACGTGTTGGGCGTTGCGGGTCACCAACCAGATCGGGGTGCGCAGTTCGGCCGCTGCCGCGGCGCGGAACAGCCGCCGGGTGCCGCCCATGATGTGGTGCTGCGTGCGCAGCAGTGCCTGCGTGGCGCCGGCGGGGTCATTGGCTTCGGCGCCGACCGCTGCCAGGTGCAGGATCCGCAGCACGGGTGTGGCACCGCTTTCCTCCTCGGCCGCGGCGAGCCGCAACGCAGCGGTGAGTTCGGCCTCTTCGGCGTCGGTGCCGGGCAGACCCAGGAGCCGGTGCTGGTGGCCGCCGGCGTCCAGCGCCTCGACCAGGGGTCGGATCGCCCCGGCGTCGGCGCCGACCAGCAGCCAGGTGGCCGGTTCGTCTGCACCCGGCGCCGTCGCCGGCAGCGCATCCCAGCGGAACTCGTAGCGGTCGTTGCTGATCGACGAGGCCAGCCGCTGCTCGTTGTGTTGGTTTGCCAGCTTGGTCAGCACGGCCAACGTCTGGCGGTCATTTTCGTTGTCGCCGAGCAGCTTTGCCAGATCATCGATTCGGCCGGCCTCGAGCAGCCGGATCGCCTCGGTGCTCGGAGCAGCCATGTGCTGCTGGCCGTTGGGCTGCTCGCGGTTGTCCCGGTACCAGTACTGCCGGCGTTCGAACGGGTAGCTGGGCAGGTCGACCTTACGGGCCGGCGTGGGCTGCAGTGCCGCAAAGCGCGGCAGGTGCCCGGCGGTGTAGGCGGTGGCCAGGGCTTCCATGATCTGGCGGTGATCGCCGGAGTTGCGGCGCAGCGACGCGATCGCCCGGGGTGCGTTGGCCGGGTCGGGCCAGGCGCGCAGTGCGGCCGCGGTGAGCACCGGCTGCGGACCGATCTCGATCAGCACCTTGCAGTTCAGCTCGGCCAGGGTGTGCACACTCTTGGCGAACTCGACCGGTTGCCGGGCATGCCGACGCCAGTAGGCGCCGTCGGGCTGGGCGGTCCAGCCGAGCGCCGAGCCGGTGCGGTTGCAGATCAAAAGCCGTTGCGGCGAATGGAATTCGATCTGATCGGCGAACGCCTCGAACTCGTCGAGGATCGGGTCCAGCAGCGCGGAGTGGAACGCATGGCTGGTTTCCAGCCAGTCGCAGCGAACGCCGTCGGCGCTCAGTACTGCCACCGCCTGCTCGAGATCGGCCGCCGGGCCGGACAGTACGGTGTTGGCGCCGTTGAAGGCGGCCACCGACAGGCTCGGGAACTCGTCGGTCAGCCGCTCGACGCGGTCGGCCGCGGCGAACACCGCGACCATCCGACCGCCGGCGGGCAAACTGTCGAACAGCCGGCCCCGCTCGGCCATCAGCCGCGCGCCGTCCTCCAGGCTCAGAACGCCGGCCACGCAGGCCGCGGCGTACTGGCCGACGCTGTGTCCGAGCACCACGTCGGGCTCGAATCCCCAGGATTGCCACAGTGCGGCCAGCCCCATCTCCACTGCGAACAGTGCCGGCTGGGCATGGCTGGTCTGCCGCAACGTGGCCTCGGCGTCCGTTCCGTCATCGAAAATGAGGTCCAGCAGCGGTGTTTCGAGCATGTCCGCGATCGCGTCCGCGCAGCGGTTCAGGGTCTGGGCGAACACCGGTTCGGTGTCGAACAACTCCCGGGCCATGCCCGGGTACTGGCTGCCCTGCCCGGTGAACAGCCAGGCGGTCTTCGGCTTGTCGTGGGTTTCACCGCGGAACACCCCGGGTGCCGGCCGGTCATCGGTGACCGCGCCGAGCAGGTCGAGGGCCGATTCCCGGGAGTCGACCACCAGCGCAGCCCGGTGCTCCAGGTGCGCACGGGCGGTACCCGCGGTGAAGCTGACATCGGCCAAGGTGGCTTCCGGGTGCTCGCGCCACCAGGTGCGGTAGTCCTCGGCGAGTTGGGCCAACGCAGCCGGTGTGCGCGCAGACAGCGACAGCAGGCTGAACCGCTTCGACTCCGCTTCCTGCTCGAGATCGGTTGCCGCAACCCCGGACTCGGAGACGCCGGCGTCGGTGGCGCTGGATTCGGCAGCCGGTGGGGCTTCTTCCAGGATGACGTGCGCGTTGGTGCCGGCGAACCCGAACGAGCTGACGCCTGCGATGCGTGGGCGGCCGTTGCGTTCCCACGGCGTGGGTTCGGTGACCACCTGCAAGCTCAGCCGGTCCCAGGGAATGTGCGGTGAGGGGTTCTCGAAGTGCAGATGCTGTGGCAGCAACTCGTGCTCGAGGGCCAAGATGACCTTGATGACGCCTGCGATACCGGCGGCCGCCTCCAAGTGGCCGATGTTGGTCTTGGCCGAGCCGATCAACAGCGGCTGATCCGACGCGCGACCCACACCCAGCACCGCCCCGGCCGCCTGGGCCTCGATCGGGTCGCCCAGCGAGGTCCCGGTGCCGTGTGCTTCCAGATAGTTCACGTCGCTGGGGGAGAGCCGGGCCCGCTTCAGGGCATCGGCGATGACCCGTTGTTGGGCAACACCATTCGGTACGGTCAGGCCGCCGGATGCGCCGTCCTGGTTCACCGCGCTGCCGCGGACGACGGCGCGGATCCGGTCCCCGTCGGCAAGTGCGTCTTCGAGCCGTTTGAGCACGATGACGCCGCAGCCCTCACCGCGGACATAGCCGTCAGCTGCCGCATCGAAGGTCTTGCACCGGCCGTCGGGTGCCAGCATGTGCGCGCTGGAGAAGGTGATCATGGTGGCCGGCGTGAGCAGCACGTTGGCGCCGCCGGCCAGGGCCAGGTCGCATTCGCCCAGCTGCAGCGCCTGGCAGGCCTGATGGATCGCCACCAAGGACGAACTGCACGCGGTGTCCACGGCGACCGCGGGACCCTGCAGCCCCAACCGGTGGCTGATCCGGCCGGCCGCGGCCGCGTTCGAGGTGCCGATGGCCATGTAGGCCTCGATCTCGGGATAGGTCAACTCATCGGAGGCCATGCCCAAGTAGTCATGGGTGGCCAAGCCCACGAACACACCGGTGTTGGTGTCAGCTAAATCCGTTGGCGCAGTGCCGGAATGATCCACTGCACGCCAGGCGGTCTCCAGCAGCAGTCGGTGCTGAGGGTCCAGCAACCTGACCTCGCGGGTGGACATGCCGAAGAACGGGGCGTCGAACCCGGTGACGTCGTCGACGAAACCGGCGCGCCGGGTGACCACCTTGCCCGGGGTGCCCGGGTCGGGATCGAAGAACTCGTCGACGTCCCAGCGATCCGTGGGGACCTCGGTTACCGCGTCGCGCCCCTCGCGGAGTACGTCCCAGAACTCCCCGGCGTCCTGAGCGCCCGGAAATCGCGCTGCGTACCCGACAACTGCGAACCGTTGCGTCGAATCGGTTACAGGCTCGACAGCATCCATCGAATGTCCTCCTCGCGTTGGCGGTCAGCCGTTGAGACCCGCGCGGCCCGCACCTCGTGCGGTGCGGTGACATTTCGTCCGGTCTGGTGCCGGACCCACGCCGCGCGCCGACCCCCGCCGGACACTATTGCATGTCGACGAGCGGCGTGCGAGGGTTGCGTCAAAGAATGACCGTGCCGCGGGGAGCGCCGGTCGAAATGTCGGTATGTTGTTGCGGCGGCGGGCGATACGACTCGCGGCGCTTTCGAACGTGGAGGTCGACGTCTTGCGCATCGGCGCGATTACCATTGGCGCACTTGACGAATGGTCGTTAACATCGGGCACCGTCACCTCATGGCATCCAACACCGTCAGCTGCGGAGAAGGCGCGTCAGGCGCCGATCAGCCAAGTGCCGATCAGCCACATGCAGGATCAACATCTGCGCAACTACCGGGACCGTGCCGCAGCAGGTTTGAACTTCTCCCGGCAGATCATCGCCAGCTGCGAAGTGCCAGGTCACTGCGATGTCGACGCGATGGATCGGGCCGTCAACGCCTACCTGCGTCGGCACGACACTTTCCGCAGCTGGTTCGAACAGACTGACGACGGCGAGTTCGTTCGGCACGCTCTGACCGACCCGGCCGACATCGAGTTCATGCCGATTGACCACGGCCACATGACCATTGAGCAAATTCGCGCGCACGTCATCGACATCCCGAGCCCGTTGGAGTGGGGCTGCTTCACGTTCGGAATCATCCAGAACGAGGACCACTTCACGTTCTTTGCTGCGATGGATCATGTGCACGGTGACGCCACGCTGATCGGCACCACGATGTTGGAAGCCAATGGCATGTATTCAGCGCTCAGTGGCGGCGGCCCGGAGCTGACGTTGCCGCAAACGGGCAGTTTCGACGACTTCTGTATCCGGGAGCGGGAGTACACCTCGACGTTGACCCTGGATTCACCCGGAGTGCGGGCCTGGATCGAATTCGCTGAGAACAACGCCAACGGACTGCCGGAATTTCCGTTGCCGCTGGGTGATCCGGATCAGTCCCTGCGCAGCACGATGACATCCGAGGTCCTGATGGACGTCGGCCAAACCGCGCGGTTCGACTCGGCCTGTACCGGTTCCGGCGCCCGCTTCGTCGGCGGTCTGTTCGCCTGCCTGGGCCTCGTCGAGCACGAATTCACCGGCGCCCTAACCTATTACGGTTTGACGCCGCGGGACTCCCGCACCGCGGGTGATAATTTCATGACCCAGGGCTGGTTCACCGGTCTGATCCCGATAACGGTGCCGGTGGCGGCCACGTCGTTTCACGAGGCGGCCTGGGCTGCGCAGGCCTCGTTCGATTCCAGTCTGGAAATGACCAGGGTGCCGTATTACCGTGTGCTCGAGTTAGCGCCGTGGCTGGATTGGCCGCGGCCGAACTTCCCGGTGTCGAACTTCCTGCACGGCGGTGCCGCACCGCTGAACGCCATTCTGGCGGCAGCCGACATGGGATTGGCAAACAACATCGGCATCTATCCGGACGGTCGTTTCTCCTACCAGCTGACCATCTACATATTCCGGTACGGAGAAGGCACCGTGATGGCGATCATGCACCCGGACAATCCGGTTGCCAAGAAGTCGGTCGGCCGCTACTTGGCGGCGATGAGATCGGTGTGTGCCCGGGTCGCCGACAGCGGGCACTGGGGTCGGGTCGCGTAGGAAGAGCAACCAGATGTTCAGCGTGATGGCGGCGCGCGCCTCGGCGGCCGGAGCGGATGCGGTATGCGTCGGCTAGCCGATCTGGTGGTGCGCTGGCCGTGGGCGGTGATCGGCGTCTGGGTTGCGCTGCTGGTGGCGCTGCCGCTGTCGTTCCCGTCGCTGGGGGAGATGGCCCAGAAACATCCGCTGTCGATTTTGCCCAGCGACGCGCCGTCGAGTGTGGCCGCCCGGCAGATGACCGAGGCGTTCAACGAGTCGGGCAATGACGACCTGCTGCTGGTTGCGCTGATCAACGAGAACGGGCTGGGACCCGACGACGAAGCGGTCTACCGCAACCTGGTCGACGACCTGCGCGCCAACACCTCCGACGTGGTGATGGTGCAGGACTTCATCAGTACTCCCGAGTTGCGCGACTTCCTGACCAGCGAGGACGGCAAAGCCTGGGTGTTGCCGGTCGGGTTGGCCGGCGAATTGGGCACGCCGCGGTCCTACGAGTCCTACAACCGGGCTGCCGAACTGATCGAACGCAGTGTGGCCGGTCAACCCGCCGGCACCGAGGGTGAGTTGACCGTGCATCTCACCGGCCCGGCGGCCACGGTTGCCGACCTGACCGTCGCCGGGGAACGCGACCGGCTGCCGATCGAGATCGCGATCGCGGTGCTGGTGCTCACCGTGTTGCTGGTGGTGTACCGCAACCTGGTCACGATGATGCTGCCGTTGGTCACCATCGGTTCGTCGCTGCTCATCGCGCAATCGCTGGTAGCCGGTTTTTCCGAGTTGACCGGCTCGGGGGTCTCCAACCAGTCGATCGTGTTCCTGAGCGCAATCATGGCCGGGGCCGGAACCGATTACGCAGTGTTCTTGATCAGTCGCTATCACGACTATCTGCGCCGGGACGCCGACTCCGATCAGGCGGTACGTCAGGCGATCGTGTCGATCGGGAAGGTCATCACGGCCTCGGCGGCCACGGTGGGGATCACCTTCCTGCTGCTCAGCTTCGCCAAGATGGGTGTGTTCCGGACCGTCGGGAGCTCGGCGGCGATCGGCATCGGCGTCGCCTATCTGGCCGGGCTGACCCTGCTACCCGCGATCCTGGTGCTGGCCGGCCCGCGTGGCTGGGTCAAACCGCGGCGCGAGCTGACCGCCCGGTTCTGGCGGCGGTCGGGTGCGCGGATCGTGCGCCGACCGGTGACACACCTGGTCACCAGCCTGCTGGTGCTCGGACTGCTGGCCAGCAGTGCGGTCTTCGCCGAATACAACTACGACGACCGCAAGGCGGTGGCCGCCTCGGCGCCGAGTTCGATCGGATACGCCGCGCTGGAAAGCCATTTCCCGATCAGCCAGTCCATTCCGGAATACATCCTGATCCAGTCCCCGCACGACCTGCGCACGCCGCGCGCGCTGGCCGACCTCGAGCAGATGGCCGCCCGGGTGGCCCAGCTGCCCGACGTCGGATTGGTCAGCGGGATCACCCGCCCACTCGGCGAGGTGCCGCCGGAGTTCCGGGCCACCTATCAGGCCGGTTTGGTGGGTTCCCGGCTGGCCGATGGCTCCGACCAGATCCAGCAACGCACCGGTGATTTGAACCGGCTCTCCGACGGCGCCAACACGGTGGCCGACAGCTTGTCCGACGTGCGCACCCAGGTCAACAAGATCGTGCCCAGCCTCCAGAGTCTGGTCAATGAACTCTCCACGGCCAGAAGCCAATACGGTGGCGATCAGCTGGTGCGTGACGTCGACACCGCGGCCAAGGTGGTGGACAGCATCAACGCGCTGGGCAACTCACTGGGCATCAACTTCTCGGCGGTCCGGGATGTGTTCGTCTGGGTCGGTCCGGTATTGGCCGCGCTGCAGGGCAACGCGGTTTGTGACGCCGACCCCTCGTGTGCCGCCACCCGCAGCCAGTTCGAGCGGATCATGGTGGCCCGCGGTGACGGCAGCCTGGATCAGATCAACAAGGCCGCCCGGCAACTCGGTGGCATCGGCGACACCGAGACCCTGGGCGCGACGGTGAAGAAGCTGAACAGCGCCTTGGCCACGGTGGCCGAAGCCGTTGACAGCATGGGGCTGAACCAACCCGGCGGCGCGCAGACCGGCCTGACCGAACTGCGCCGCAACGCCAACCGGTTGGCCGGCGGCAGCGAACAAGTGGCCGGCGGTGTGGACGAGTTGGTCAAACAGGTCAAGGTGATCGCGTCCGGGCTGGACGAGGCGTCGACCTTCCTGCTGACCATGAAGCACGACGCCGCCGACCCTGCGCAGGCCGGCTTCAACATTCCGCAACAGGTGCTCGGCCTACCCGATTTCGAAAGGGCCGCAAAGGCGTTCATCTCGCCGGACGGCCGCTCGGTGCGGTACCTGGTGCAGACCAAGTTGAACCCGTTCAGCTCCGAGGCGATGGATCAGGTCAACCAGATCGCCGACGTCGCACGCGGCGCGCAGCCCAACACCGCGTTGTCCGATGCCACCATCTCGATGGGCGGCTATCCCGCCGCGCTGCGCGACACTCGGGACTACTACCAGCGCGACATCAAGTTCATCATCATCGCGACGCTGATCGTGGTGCTGCTGACACTGATGCTGCTGCTGCGCGCCATCATCGCGCCGCTGTATCTGGTGGGTTCGGTGGTGGTGTCCTACTTCGCCGCGATCGGCATCGGTGTGCTGACCTTCCAATTCTTGTTCGATCAGCAATTACATTGGAGCGTACCGCCGTTGGCGTTCGTGGTGCTGATCGCGGTGGGTGCCGACTACAACATGCTGTTCGTGTCCCGAATGCGCGACGAATCCCCGCACAGCGTGCGGGCCGGGATCATCCGCACGCTCGGTTCGACCGGTGGGGTGATCACCGCGGCCGGGCTGATCTTCGCCGCGTCGATGGCCGGCCTGCTGTTCTCCAGTATCGGCATCGTGGTCCAGGGCGGCTTCGTGATCGGTGTCGGCATCTTGTTGGACACGTTCGTGGTGCGCACCATCACGGTGCCCGCGATCGCCGCGCTGATCGGGCAGGCGAACTGGTGGCCGTCGCGGGTGGGCGAGCGACGACCCGACGCAGCTCAGCCGCCCACAGCCGATATCGCCGAGCAGACGGGTTAGCGCAGGGCAGCCATGTATGTGAAACTACGACAGCGGACCGACCCGTCAGGGGTAACCATGAAGAAGTTCCTTGCAGGACTTACGGTGCTGGTAACCGCCGGTGTCACCGGGTGTTTCGGCGCCGGCTCGGCAGTCGCCGACGACGCACGAAACCCGCTGGTCCCGGCGCCCGGTGAGCCCAGTCCGGCGCCAGATCCAGCCGACACCGGGACCGCCTACGCGCTGGGCGGCGCACACGTGCTGGGCATCCCGTACGACGAGTACATCCGGATGACCGGTGAGCAGTGGTTCCCCGGGATGAAGCGGGTGAAGGTCGACTATCCGGCGGGTCAGGTTCAGGGCCACACCCTGGAACGCTTCTTTCCCGGCATCGGTGCGCTCGGCGAAGAGATCTACCCGGGTCTGGGGCTGGACGGGCCCAGCGTCGGCGAGTCGGTCGACGAGGGTGAGGTCAACCTCGACACCGCCATCCGCAATGGCGGTCCGGGGCGGGCGATGGGGTTGTCCGAGGGCGCCCTGGTGCTCAACGCCGTGAAGGCGCGACTGGCCAATGATCCGACTGCTCCGCCGCCCGAGGACCTGAAGTTCGCGACGTTCGGCGACCCGATCGCCCAGCACCCGTTCGGTGAGAGCTTCCTGACCCAGATGTTCCCGGTCGGCAGCGTCGTGCCGTTCATGGACTACCCGATGCCGGCTCCGGTCGAAAGCCAGTACGACACCGACCAGTTCATCTCCGCCTACGACAGCATCGCCGACTTCCCGGACCGGCCGGACAACTTGTTCGCGCTGGCCAACTCGATCGCCGGGCTGGCCACCGGGCACACCGCGATCGCGTTCACCAATCCGAGCCATGTTCCGCCGCAGAACGTCAGGACGACGGTCAATTCCAAGGGCGCGAGGACGACGACGTACCTGGTCCCCGAGGAGCACCTTCCGTTGGTGCTGCCGTTCAAGTACCTCGGCTTCGACAAGGAAACCCTCAATCAGCTCGACGCGATCCTGCTGCCTCGGGTGAATGCCGGCTATTCCCGCAACGACGATCCTGCGACCGCTCCGGTCCAGGTCGACCCGGAACACGGCTTCGACCCGATGGAGGTCACCGCGCCGGCCAACGACGCAACCTTCGGCGGTGGTCAGGACCCGATGTCACAACTGGTCAACGCTGCGCTTTCGATGTTTTCCACCCCCGCCAGCTAACCACAAGCAGCACAGACGGATTCGATCGATCAGTACGGATGTGACGTGACGCCTTCATCTCAGTCAGCCATTCTCTCGATGCTGCATGGGCGGGCCAGCCTGCGCCCCGACGACCCGGCCTTCACCTTCACCGACTACAGCGTCGACCCGGACGGGATCGCG
Source organism: Mycobacterium sp. NGS45 (assembly GCF_059812645.1). Lineage (NCBI taxonomy): Bacteria > Bacillati > Actinomycetota > Actinomycetes > Mycobacteriales > Mycobacteriaceae > Mycobacterium > Mycobacterium sp. NGS45. The sequence continues at coordinate 37,546 of NZ_JCALDB010000010.1, forward strand.
CAGACGCTGACCTGGTCGCAGCTGTCCCGACGGACGTTGAGCGTTGCCGGTGAACTCAGTGTCACCGCCGCGGTCGGGGACCGGGCGGTGATCCTGGCGCCGCAGGGCCTGGACTACATCCTGGCCTTCCTGGGGTCCATGCAGGCCGGGCTGATCGCGGTGCCGCTGCCGTTGCCGCACCGCGGCTCCAACGACGAGCGGGTGGGCGCGGTGCTGACCGACGCCGCCCCGGCCGTGGTGCTGACCACCGCGGAGGTCGCCGGCGACGTCGGTGACTACATCGACCGGTCCCGCACCGACCTGGTGCCCAAGGTCGTCGAAATCGATTCGCTGGCCCACGATGTCGATCCGGCGCCCGGGCCGCGGGCGGACCCGGTGGACCTGCCCGGTATCGCCTACCTGCAGTACAGCTCGGGATCGACGCGCACACCCACCGGTGTCATGCTCTCGCATCGCAACCTCGAGGTGAACTTCGCACAGTTGATGCGCAGCTTCTTCGCCGACTCCAGAACCACGATCCCGTCGGATGCCACCATCGTGTCCTGGCTGCCGTTCTACCACGACATGGGTTTGGTGCTGGGGGTCTGCGCACCCATCCTGGGTGGCTACCACGCCGACCTGACCAGCCCGGTCGCGTTCCTGGAGCGGCCCGCCCGATGGATGCGGGCGTTGGCGCAACGTCCGCACGCGTGGTCGTCGGCGCCGAATTTCGCATTCGATCTGGCGGCCCGCAAGACCACCGACTCCGACCTGGCCGGTTTGGACCTCGGGGGGGTGTTGGGCATCATCAGCGGTGCCGAACGGGTCGAAGCAGCGACGCTGCACCGGTTCGTGGATCGCTTCGCGCACTTCAACTTCCGCGACCACATGATGCGGCCGTCCTACGGTTTGGCCGAGGCGACGGTGTTCGTGGCCAGCGGCACCTGGGACGAATCGGCACCGGCGGTGCACTTCGACAGCGCCGAGTTGTCGGCCGGTCGCGCCACCCGGTGTGCGACCGGGACCGGTACCGCTCTGGTGCGCTACCAGTTGCCCGCCTCACCCACCCTGCGCATCGTGGACACCGACAGCGGCCGGGAATGCCCGCCGGGCGTGATCGGCGAGATCTGGGTGCACGGCGAGAACGTGGCCGAAGGTTACTGGGGTAGATCCGCGCCGGTGCAGCAGTGTTTCGGAGCGACGCTGAGCGAGCCGTCACCGGGCACGCCGCAACGGCCCTGGCTGCGTACCGGAGATCTCGGATTCACCTCCGACGGCGAGTTGTTCATCGTCGGGCGGATCAAGGATCTGCTGATCATCCGGGGCCGCAACCACTACCCGGAGGACATCGAGGCGACCGTACAGGAGATCAGCCGCGGCCGGGTCGCGGCGGTCGCGGTGCCCTCGGCCGACGCCGAAAAGCTGGTCGCCGTCGTCGAACTCAAGGAACCGGCCGGCGCACCTGCGGATTGGCCGGCCCGGGTGAAGGAGCAGATCACCTCGGCGATCTCGAACAGTCACGGTGTCCACGTCGGGGACTTGGTGTTGGTGGCGCCCGGGTCGATTCCGACCACCACCAGCGGCAAGATCCGCCGCGCCGCCTGCGTCGAGCAGTATCGGCAGGACCAGTTCGCCCGGTTGGACGCTTGAGCCACATCTGCGTTCAGATAGACACGCTGCGTTCAGACCACATCTGCGTTGAGCTAGACACCAGGTAGGCGATTTCGGCTGTTTGGGCTACCTCACGTCTATCTCAACGCACGGGGTTCAGAACGTAATTTTCACAAGCCGGCCAGCCCGACCGCGAGCAGCACACACCCGACCACCACCAGCAGCGTGCTGACCGCCCGGCGGCGTCGGGTGCGCAGCCAATCCTGCACGGCCAGCAGGGCTTTGCGGGTGCGTTCGGGAGCCAACAGGTAGCACAGCAGCGGAATCTCGACGAACCCGAATGCCACCACGTTGAACACCAGCAGGGCACTCATCTGCACCGAGGCGGCAGCGCCGGTGGCCACGATCAATGTGAGTGCGGCCAGATAGTCGATCGAGGGCAATGCGATGCCGAGTCCGGCGGCGCCGGCCGTCCACAGCGAACGCCCGTCCAGCACCGCGCGGGCGCGTGCGGTCAGCGGAGCGAGCAGGCGTGCCACCCGACTCGGGGCGTCGGGTTTTCCTCTGCTCAGCAGGCCGGTGGCCAGCACCGCGGCGTACAGCAACAGCAGGGCGCCGATCACGATTTGCACTCTGGGCAAACTGAATTCGGCCGAGCCCAGTGCCGGGCGCAGCAGGAACAGCACGATCAGGCCGACGGTCAGGCCCATCGCGAAGCCACCGGCCAGGAACGTGACGAGTTGCAGGAACGGCCGCGGCCGGTTGATCATCAGGATGGTCATACCGATCCGGAACGGTTCCAGGCTGACCGCGACCGCCATCATCAGCAACGTCAACCACATGGTGTCGGACGCACCTCGCGGGGGACACGCACGGCGATCAACAGCGCTGCCAGCCCGGCCATCAGCACCACGCACAGGCCGGCCAAACCGGCGCGGTCGGAATCGAACAGGTCGACGAAGGTGAAGAACATCCACGGTGCCAGAAACGAGACGGCGCGCCCGGCGGTGGTGTACAGCCCGAACGCCACGCCCTCCTTCCCCTCGGCGGACAGGCGCAGCATCAGCGCCCGCGCCGAGGCCAGCGTCGGTCCGATGAACAGGCACAGCAGCAGCCCGCAGATCCAGAACGCCAGCGGGCCGTCGGAGGCCAGCATGACCAGCCCGACCACGATCATCGCCGTCAGCGAACCGGCGATGACCTGCTTGGACCCCACGGCGTCGTCGATCCGCCCGCCCAGCAGCGCGCCGAGTGCGGCGATGCTGCTGGCGCACACGCCGAACACCAGCACGTCGGCCGAGGACAGCCCGTACACACTGACGCCGAGCACCGCGCCGAAGGCGAACACCCCGGTCAACCCGTCGCGGAAGACCGCACTGGCGCCGATGTAGTAGACCACGTTGCGGTCGCGTCGCCATTCGCTGCGCACCTCATGCCAGAGCGCCCGGTAGGCGCCGAGGAAACCGACCCGGGCGTGGTCGTCGTTGCCCTTCGGGGTGGGGGCAGTGACCAGCAGCGGCCAGGCAAACACCGCCAGCCAGGCCGCGACCAGCAGCATGGCGGCCCGTACGTTGCCGCCGTCGTCGGCCGAAATGCCCAGCAGGCCGCGGGTGTCGCCGTCGCCGGCGATGAAGCCGAAGTACACGATCAACAGCAGCAACACGCTGCCCAGGAAGCCGGACGCCGAGCCCAGCCCGGAGATCCGGCCGGAGGTGGCCGGTGTCGACAGTTGCCGGAGCATGGCGTTGTAGGGCACGGTCGCCAGATCGCTGCTGGCCGCCATGGCCGCCAGCAGGATCAAACCTGGTAGCAGGAAGCGATGATCGGGGCGGATCAGGCTCATCGCCGCGGTCAGCGCGATGACCACGCCGGTGAGTACGGTCAGCGCGGCGCGGCGGCGGTTGGCGGCGTTCACCCAGACGCCGGTGGCCGGTGCCAGCAACGCGACACAGACGCCCGCGACGGTCATCGCGCGGCCCAGCCAGCTTGCCGGCGAGCTGGCGCCGGGCAGGTCTGCGCCGACTTGGTCCACCAGATAGACCGCGAACACGAACGTGATGACCACCGCGTTCACGCCGGTGGCACCGCAATCCCACAGCGCCCACGCAGCCACTCGGGAGTGGCGTACGGCAACAGGCACGAGGGACATGATCGCGGTGATTTCGGTGCGGGTCAATGACTTGCGTACCGCGGTCCGGACGAGCTTCTTTGCCCTCGTTGCGGGCGAGTTTGCCGGCGAACCGCGCCCAAATCCGGCAACAGCGTTGGCAGAATGTGAGAATATTGATTCTCGCACTGTGGAAGGGGATGCCTGTGGCTGCACTCGAGATCTGGGATGCCGACAACCATCTCTACGAGCCACCGGATGCCTACACCCGGCACCTGCCCAAGCAATATCGCGGGGCGATCCAGTGGATCCAGGTCGACGGCCAGACCAAACTCATGATCAAGGGCCGGATCACCGACACCATCCCCAACCCCACCTACGAGGTGATCGCGTCGCCCGGGGCGTGGGCAGACTACTTCCGCGGCATCAACCCCGAGGGCAAGACGCTGCGCGAGCTGGCCAATCCGATCGCCTGCCCGGACTCGTTCCGGCGCGCGCAGGAACGGCTGGACCTGCTGGATTCCCAAAGCATCCAGGCCTGCGTGATGTTCCCGACCACCGGCGGCATGCTCGAAGAACGCATGCTCGACGACATCGAACTCGCGCACGCCGTGGTGCACGCCTACAACCAGTGGTTGCTCGACGAGTGGACCTTCGACTATCAGGGCCGGATCTTCGCCACTCCGGTGATCACCCTGCCCGACGTGGATCGGGCGGTCGCCGAACTGGATTGGTGCGTCGAGCACGGGGCACGCGCGGTCCTGGTCAACCCGCGACCGGTGGCCACCGTGTCGGGGCACACCACCTCAATGGGCCAAACCTACTTCGACCCGTTCTGGGCCCGGGTCGCCCAGCACGGCATACCGGTGCTGATGCACGCCTGCGATTCCGGCTATGACCGCTACAGCCGGGATTGGGAGGGCGCCGGCGCGGAATACCTGCCGTTCAAGCCGGATGCCTTCCGGACCATCGTCTACGAGGACGCCCGCTCGATCTTGGACACCTGCGCAGCCCTGGTGGCGCACGGCGTGTTCACCCGCCACCCCGGGGTGCGGGTCGGTGTGGTGGAAAACGGCGGCAACTGGGTGCCGCGGCTGCTGGACCTGTTCGACCGGGTGTACAAGAAAATGCCGGCCGAGTTCGCCGCCGATCCGGTTGAGCAGTTCAAACAGCACATCTGGGTCAACCCGTTTCATGAGGAAGACATGTCCGGGTTGATCGACCTGATCGGCGCCGACCGGGTGCTGTTCGGGTCGGACTACCCGCACCCGGAGGGGCTGGCCGACCCCGCCGAGCTGACCCCGGAAATCGCGACGCTCGACCAGCCGGTGATCGAGCGGATCATGGGCGCCAACCTGCGTGAGCTGCTGACGGCGGTTCCCGGTGGTCGCTGAACCGCTCACCGGCGTTCAGTCCGCCCACCGCACCGGGGATGCGGCCAAAAGCACCGGGGTGCCGGTAGTTTCGGATGATCTATGGACGGTGATGAACAGCTCGACCGCGGTGCGCCGCTACCGCGACGAACCGGTCCCCGACGAGGTGCTGCAGCGTTGTCTGCTGGCGGCCTCGTGGGCGCCGTCGGGCGGCAACCAGCAGCCCTGGCGCTTCGTCGTGCTCACCTCGCCGGAGCTGCGCGACGTGGTCACCGCGGCCGCGCACCGCACCTGGGAGGTAATGAGGGAGTTCTACCGACTGCCCGACGTCGACGACGACGCCGCTGATCCGAAGTCGCACACGCTGCGCACGATGGCCGAACACATGCACGTCGGTGGTGCCGCCCCGGCGCTGGTGCTGTTCTGCGTTGCCCCGCAACGCGGTGCCAGCGAGTTGCAGCAGGGCGGCTCGATCTTCCCGGCCGTGCAGAACTTCCTGTTGGCCGCTCGGGCGCAGGGACTCGGTGCGGCAATCACCTTGTGGCAGGACGCCTGTGCCGATGAATTGCGGAAATTGGTCGGCATCCCGGCGGATTGGCGTATCGCCACGCTGTTGACCGTGGGCTGGCCGCGCGGCGGACACCATCAGGTGCGGCGCAAACCGCTGTCCGAAGTGGTCTCGGTGGACGGCTGGGATCGGGCCTGGGCGGGTGCTGGTGATTTCGGTTGATGGCCAAGGGTTTCCGCGGTCGCAGACGTAGTTTTGCAGATCATTCGGCGGCGGTGCCGTGCCGCATTCGTCATTCGGCAGGGTCGAGGTGCGTGACTCCTCACTCGGCGATGTCGAGGTGCCGAGTGAGGAATGGTGTACCCGAAGTGTGTCGAGTGAGGAATGCGGTACTCGAAGCGCGTCGAGTGAGGAATGCGGTACTCGAAGCGCGTCGAGTGAGGAATGGCGTACCCGAAGTGTGTCGAGTGAGGAGTGACGCACAGGGTTACTCGCACTTTGTGTACCTGGTTCCTCACTCGGCGATGGCGCGGTACGTGATTCCTCACTGGGCAATGTTTTTGTGCGTGGTTCCTCAGTGGGCGGTGTCGGAGGTGCGGCATTCCTCACTGGGCAGCTGAAGCGTGTCGAGTGAGGACCGGCGTACCCGCCGCGGTGTCGAGTGAGGACCGGCGTACGGCGTCGCGGTGTCGAGTGAGGACCGGCGTACCCAGCCCGGCAACTCCGCGATCTGCACCGAGAGATCAAGGGCCAGAACGCCGACGGGTCGCGCTGGAGTTCGCTGAGCCCCGAGCCCTATCTCTGGGTGCACGCCAGCCTGGTGCACGGTGTCTACACCCAGCAGCTCATGCTCGGCCGAGGCTGGCGGCCGGGCGAGGTGGAGCAGTTCTACCTGGAGATGCGTCAGGTCGGACTGATGTACGGCGTGCGCGATCAGGACATGCCGGTGGACTGGGCCGCGTTCCAGGACTGGTTCGCCGAGATGACCGCCACCAAGCTGGAGCGCACCGACATCACCGACCGGGTGCTGGCGGTGGTGGCGTCGCCGAAGCCGCCGCCGATGATCCCGGTGCTGCGCAACGCCGCGGTGTGGAACCTGACCGGACGCCCGATCGGTGGCCGGGTACTGACCACGGACGGTGACCGCCGGGTTGCTCACCCCGGAACTGCGAGACCTCCTCGGTGTGTCCTGGTCTCCGGTGCGCCGCAACGCCTTCCGGGTGATCTCTGCGGTCTGCCGACTGGTCATTCCGCGGCTGCCGCGCACTGTGCGGTTGGTGCCGGCGGCGCGCACCGCGGTACGCGAAGCGGGGCGCGGCGCCAGCTGACCCGGCGTCAGCTCGCGTTGACGGCCTTGTCGCCGGCGCCGTCTACAGCAGCGCGACCCGCTCCCACACCCGGTGCAGCCCGACGGCGCCGAACAACGCCTCGGTGAACGCCTTGTCCACGGTCGCGAAGGCCAGCACCCCGGGCCCGTCGCCGGGCAGACCGGCGCCGGTCAGCACCTCGACGCCGTCGCCCCACGCGCCGACCGGCTTGCAGTGCCGATACGCCTCCTGCAGCAACGTGACCAGCTTCGGGTCGGTGCGCTCACCCAGCCCGGACGCCACCACCACGGCATCGAACTCGATCGACCGGACGGTCAGGAAGGTGCGCTCGACGATCTCGCTGCGTCGGCCCGCGCGCAGCTGCCCGCCCACCGGGGCGGTCAGCAGCGGCCGGGCGCCGCGGGCCAGCACCGCCTTGATCAGCTTGCTCACCCCGGCCAGATCCGCGTCGGCATCGGCGATGATGCCGATCTGTCGGCCATCGATCGGGCCGGGTTCTGCGTACACCTGGGACAACGCCGGCGACGGCGTAACGTCCTGCGGCGGAGATCCTTTCGGCACCGGCAAGCCGAGGCCGGCCGCCACCGCGGCGCACAAGCCGGCGTCGACATTGGCCAGGACTTCCAGCTCACGCTCCTTGACGGCCTGCTCGTAGCACTTGCCCAACTCGAACGTGAAGCCCTCGATCAGGTGTGCCTTCTCGATCTCGCTGAGGCTGCGGTAGAACAGCGCCGGCTGGCTGAAGTGATCGTCGAAGGACACCGGTTGGGCGCGCTGCACCCGCCCCTCCACCGGGCGTGGGGTCGGCACATAACCGCCCTCGTCGGCGTCGGCCACGTTGGGTTCCCCGCCGTCCAGGCTGTTGGGTCGGTACGGCGCCACTCCGGTGTGAATCGCGGTCTGGTGCATGCCATCCCGGAGCATGTCGTTGACCGGGCAGTGCGGCCGGTTGATCGGCAACTGGCTGAAGTTCGGCCCGCCCAACCGGGTCAGTTGGGTGTCCAGGTAGGAGAACAGCCGGGCCTGCATCAGCGGATCGTTGGTCGGTTCGATGCCCGGCACCAGGTTGCCGGTGTGGAAGGCCACCTGTTCGGTCTCGGCGAAGAAGTTGGTCGGGTTGCGGTTCAAGGTGAGCTTGCCGATGAACTCCACCGGCACCAGCTCTTCGGGCACGATCTTGGTCGGATCCAGCAGGTCGATGCCCGCGTAACTCTCGGTGCCGTCGTCGGGCAGTACCTGGATGCCCAATTCGTACTCCGGGAACGCGCCGGCTTCGATCGCGTCGTGCAGATCTCGCCGGTGAAAGTCCGGATCGCAACCGGAGGTGATCTGTGCTTCCTCCCAGAACAGCGAATGCACGCCGGCGGCCGGCTTCCAGTGGAACTTCACCAGCACGGTCTTGCCCTTGCGGTCGGACAGCCGGAAGGTGTGCACGCCGAAGCCCTCCATGGTGCGGAACGAACGCGGAATGCCGCGGTCGCTCATCTGCCAGAACACGTGGTGGGTGGCCTCGGTGTGCAGTGACACGAAATCCCAGAACGTGTCGTGTGCCGACTGCGCCTGCGGAATCTCGTTGTCCGGGTGCGGTTTTGCGGCGTGCACGATATCGGGGAACTTGATCCCGTCCTGGATGAAGAACACCGGCATGTTGTTGCCGACCAGGTCGAAGTTGCCTTCGTCGGTGTAGAACTTCACCGCGAATCCGCGGGTGTCGCGCACCGTGTCCGCCGACCCGCGCGAGCCCACGACGGTGGAGAACCGGCAGAACACCTCGGTCTTGGTGCCCTTGCGGCCCAGGAAACCGGCGCGGGTGTACTTCGAGGCGGTGCCGTAGGACTCGAACACCCCGTGCGCGGCCGACCCGCGCGCATGCACCACCCGCTCGGGGATGCGCTCGTGATCGAAGTGGGTGATCTTCTCGCGCAGATGGAAGTCCTCGAGCAGCGACGGGCCGCGGGGTCCGGCTTTGAGGGAATGGTCGGCGTCCGGGATGCGGACACCCTGTGCGGTGGTGAGATAGCTGCCCTGCTGGGCGCGCTCGTCGAGCTCGGGGTTGACAGCGGCCTGCGACGGCCCGGTCGGCCCGGTCTTGCGGGGTGCAGCTTGGGCAGGCTTGCGGGCAGGCGGCATGGGTGACTCCTGATCGAACGTGCTGTGATCGAACTTGGGCTGGTGCCGGGCTGGGTACCCACTGCGAGCGCATTGGAACCGTTCAGATTTCAAACGAAGGGCCCGTCCGGGTTGGACGGGCCCTTCGCGCCGGCTTGGCCGGGCTCACTGCTCGGCGGCCTCGCGCTTCTCGTTGGCCTTGGCGGCGCCGCGGGCGCTTTCCGCCTCGGCTTCGTGCTTGGCGGCCTCGCGTTCGGCTTCGGCCTTGTCCTGCTGGGCCTGGCCCTCACGTTTGAGGTCGTCGCGGCCGGTCACCTTGCCAGCAGCTTCCTTGACCGTTCCCTTGGCGTCCTCGATGACGCCTTCCAGGCCTTCTTGAAGTCCACTCTTGTCAGCCACTGCTGAACTCCTCTTGCTCGGGGTGGCCACCGGCGTATCGGACCGCGTGGCCGGCCCGGACATCTGCCGGGCCCACCACTTGGCTTCCCGGCCTCAGCGCGGCCAAACATCTACACCAGAACTTTCGCCGGAATCGTTGGTCACAGCGCGGCCTGGTAGCGGGTGAAGTCGCGACGCAGCGTCACGGTCTTTGACCCGATCCGCTCGACGTCGGCCCACAGCACCAGGAACGTGCCGCGGTGCAGCCAGCGCGCCACGGTGGCCACCAGCCACGGGTGTCGGGCATCGGAGCGTTCGAAGCCCAGGTAGGAGGCCCGAGTGCGCGGGCTGATGACCAGGCCGAAGATCTCCGGCGGGCCGGGCTGGCCGTCCGGGGCGGGCGTGCTCAGCAGCCGGACGTCGTTGACGGTGCCGAGCCGCTGACCGTCGGGGTCGCGCACCTGACGTCCGAGCACCTCACTGAGCTTCATGGCGGCCTCCCGGAATTCTGCCGATCACGTTGTCCCGCAACCAATGTTCCACCCACAACGCGCGTTCCTGCAGCTCGCTGTCGTAGAGGTCGATGGTGGTGCCCAGCTCGCGGACCAGCTGCCACGGCAGCTGCTCGAGCAGATGGTCGGGCACGGTGCCGCCGAAGATCCGGGTGAAGGTCACCGCGCCGCTGAGGATCGCGGTCACCCGTGGCGCCGGGGCGCCGGTGGGGATTGCGGTATCGGGTTCGACACCGTCGAGGGCCAGGTCGTCAACGATGCCGACCGGTTCACCGTGCGCGCCGTGCAGCTGCCGGTCCAGCAGGTGCAGTCGGGCATCGAGCAGCCGGCCCGGCGGCTGCGGCGGGTCCGGTAGGGCAGCTGGGCTCATTGTCCGGCTCCGGTCACGATAATCAGCGGGATGGCGGCCAGCGACGCGACGACGATGATCACCAGGTAGACGCTGGCCAGCGCGTTGACCACCGGGCCGTTGGTGTAGTCGCCCATGTAGCCGCGGTCATTGGACACGATCAGGATCGGCAGATAGGTCAACGGCAGTGCGATCGCCGAGAACACCACCGAGTACTCGGTCACCAGGATCGGGTCTATACCGGTGAACAGCACTGCGGCACAGGCGATCAGCACCACGATCAACACGGTGTGAAAGCGCGCGGCGTCGGCGGGCCGGCGGAACTTGCCCCAGGTCCAGCCGAAGAACTGGGCCACGATGTAGCCCGAGGACAGCGTGGTTTCCAGTGCCGCACCGAAGGTGGCCGCGGCGATACCGATGATCACGAACGCCAACGCCAGCTTGCCGCCGGCCACGGCGACCGGCATGGTGATCTGCGACAGCGAGGTGACCTCGATGCCGGCCGGCAGCAGCACCAGCGCCGCACACGCCGCGATCGACAGCGACAGCAACCCGCCGAGCGGGAAGCCCACCATGACGTTGAGCCGCGATGTGCTCAAATCCTTTATGGTCCAGCGTTCTTCGACCGCGCCGGAGGAGAAGAAGAACACCTCGTAGGGCGTCATCGCGGCACCGAACAACGCCACCGCGAAGTACCAGTAGGTGGCCGCCGATTCGGACTCCGGGATGGCCGGCGCCAGGGCCTGCTGGGAGAGCTCCGACCAGTCCGGGGCCAACAGGAACACGCACACCAGGAACGTGATCAGCAGCAGACCGAGCATGCCGGCCAGGTTCTCCATCACCTTGAACTTCACCCGCCAGATCACCAGCCACACCCCGAACGCGGCCACCGGAATCCACAACATCGGGCTGACGTCGGTGGCCAGCTGCAAAGCCAGTGCCACACCACCGATTTCGGCGGTCACCGTCATCAGGTTGATGAAGAACGACGCGCTCAGGTTGGCGGCCGCGGCCCGCGGCCCGAGGCGTTCTCGGATGATCTCGAAGGTGGCCCGGCCGCTGACCGCGGCCACCCGGCCGGCCATGTGCGCGTACAGGCAGATGCCCAGCACGCCGACCGGGATGACCCAGGCCAAGGCCAACCCGAACCGGGATCCGACCATGGCGTTGGTGACCAGGTCACCGATGTCCAGGAAGCCGCCGATCGCGGTCAGCACGCCGAGTGCGACGCCGAAGATCTTGCCCATCAGCGGTACTCGCGTTCCAGATCGGCGTCGATGCGCAGCAGCCGCTGCCGCAGTTCGGTCAGCGCGGGCTGGTCGGGCAGCCCGGCGATCACCGCACCGGCCGCGTTGAGGGTGTCGACGACGGCGGTGCCGGATTCGGTGAGCAGGCGTTGCCGCCCGAGGTCGACCGGGTCCTCGGCTTCGAGCACCGCCAGCCCGCGATAGGCCTTGACCGCTTCATCGCGGGCGTCGGTCACCTGCACCTGCGCCAACGCTTTGGTGCTGCGCCCGTCGAGCCACAGCTGGATGGCCAGCGCACCGGACCGGGCCGCCGATTGCGTTTCCTCCTTGGCGGCAGCCAACTTTCCGGGCATGCCGTCCCGGTTGCCGGGACAGCTGGTCAGGATCAGCGCCAGTGCAGCAACCACGGTCAGCGCCGTGACGATCAGGCGCAGCCACCCCCGTCGGGGCCGAGGCGAGCCGGACACTCCGGCGGTGTACCCACCGTCGGCGCAGGTTAACCGGGGTCAGGCGGTTTGGGTGACGGCCGAACAGGTCAGTCCGGTAGTCGCCGGGCCCTCCAGCACGGTACCGTCCGGGGCGAAGCGCGAACCGTGCAGTGGGCACTCCCACGCCTGGTCGGCGTCATTCCAGGTCACGATGCCGCCCAGGTGCGGGCAGACCGGTGAGACCGTGTGGTGCACGCCGTCGACGAGGCTGTCGGCGCGCAGGTTCCAGGGCGGTCCGCTGACCGTGCCTTGCCCTTCGCTCGGATCGGGCGAGGCGGTGATCGGGGTGATCCAGCCCTTGGCCAGGTTGAAGCCGACCTGCAAATTGTCCTGAACCGCGGTGGGCAGCCCGGACAGTTCATGGCGGCTCCAGCTGGTGAACGCGTCCGACCAGTCCATTCGGCCGCCGAGCAGGCGCGCCGACAAGGCCAGCGCAGCAGCCACCCCGTTGGTCATGCCCCACTTGTCGAACCCAGTCGCCACCTGAATGGCGTCGAAACCGGGCAACAGCGTTCCCACGAAAGGCAATTCGGCTGCCGGTGCATAATCCTGGGCCGACCACAAGTGGGTGCGCCGCGCCCCGGGGTAGTGGCGCAGCGCCCACTGCCCGAGCTCGGCGATGTCCTCCGACGGCGCGGACGAGCGGCCCACCGGGTGGCCGGCGCCGCCGACGATCAACCGCTGCCCGGATGGAGTCGGGGCATAGCGAATCGATCGGGTGGGGGAGTCCACCGAGATGAACATCGGGGTGCTGAACTCGCCCGGCACTTCGAAGGCCAGGCAGTAGGAGCGGTTCGCCTTGAGCCGGGCGAAGAACCCGCCGCGGTCCAAGATCGGGGTGCCGGTGGCCAGCACGCAGTGCTCGGCCCGGATCACGCCGCGCTGAGGTTCGCCCGGCCCGGTGGTCGACTCGACCTCGATCCGTAACTGGCTGCGCCCGGACACCGCGGTGACTCGCGCGCCCTGCAGGATCGTGCCGCCGTGACCGTGCAGTTCGGCAGCCAACGCGTCGAGCAGGGGAACCGGGTCCAGTTGGGCCTGATCCGGTAGCCGCACGCCGCCGGCGAACGGGAACGCGGTGTCGGCGTCGTCGACCCATTCGGCGTCATCGAGTCCGCCGTCCTGGCACGCCTTCAGCACCGAGCGCACGGTGTCCAGGCCGTCGGCGGTTTGCGCGTAGGCATGATCATCCTCGCGCTGCACCGCGACGCCGTGGTCTGCGCAGTAGCGGAGCAGCCAGTCGCGCCCCTCGCAGTTGCCGGTGACGTAGGCGCGCAACGTGTTTCGTCCGTGCTTGCGGGCGATCCGGGCCAGCTTGCTGCCCTGCAGGACGGTCACCTTGCCGGTGGTGTTGCCGGTGGCGCAGGCACCGACGTGCCGGGCTTCGACGACCGCGACGCGCCGGCCGGCGCGCGCCAGCAGCACCGCGGTGGTCAGGCCGGTGATCCCGGCGCCCACCACGACCACATCGACGACGTCGTCGTCCGGAATCGTTCCGGGTGCATGAACTGACTCGACGGCGTGCGGTGACCACAGGGACGACATGCCCGATGAGTTACCCGCGCGGACCCAGGTCAAACCCGGACGCCCGAGCGGCGGGTTTCGGCCGGCCGGCATCGGGTATGCGCCCGAACATGACCGCCACGCGGACTGAGCATGCGCGCGCCCCCATCCTGGACGCGCTTGCCGAATACCACGGCAAGCAGCACTACGGTTTCTCGCCGCCCGGGCACCGGCAGGGCCGCGGTGTCGACCATCGGGTGCTCGACGTGCTGGGCGCCGAACCGTTCTATTCCGACGTGCTGGCCAGCGGAGGCCTCGACGACCGGCGCAACCGGGGCGGGTTTCTCGCCGAAGCCGAGGAATTGATGGCCGACGCGGTGGGTGCCACCGACGCCTTCTTCTCCACCTGTGGCAGTTCGCTGTCGGTCAAGGCCGCGATGATGGCGGTGGCCGGGGGGTGGGGACGGACTGCTGGTCACCCGCGACAGCCACAAGTCGATCGTGGCCGGCTTGGTGTTCGCTGGGCTGCAACCGCACTGGATCACGCCGCAGTGGGACACCGCCCGGCACCTGTCCCATCCGCCGTCGCCGCAGCAGGTGGAGGAGGCCTGGCAGCGGCACCCCGAGGCCGACGGTGCGCTGGTGGTCAGCCCGAGCCCGTACGGCACCTGCGCGGACATCAGCGGCATCGCCGAGGTGTGCCATCGGCGCGGCAAGCCGCTGATCATCGACGAGGCCTGGGGTGCCCACCTGCCGTTCCACGACCGACTGCCCACCTGGGCGATGGACGCCGGCGCGGATGTGTGCGTGGTCAGCGTGCACAAGATGGGCATGGGTTTCGAGCAGGGTTCGGTCTTCCACGTCCAAGGTGACCTGATCGACCGGACCCGGTTGGCGGCCTGCGCCGACCTACTGATGACCACCAGCCCCAGCGTGTTGATCTACGCGGCCATCGACGGCTGGCGCCGGCAGATGGTGCAGAATGGCCGGCAGATGCTGGAATCGGCTTTGCGCCTGGCGGATTCGCTTCGTCCGCAACTGGCCGCCATCCCGCAACTCGATGTGATGGACGACGAGTTGCTCGGCCATCAGGCTTCCCACGACCTGGACCGGCTGCAGATCCTGATCGACGTGTCGGCCACCGGCACTTCGGGGTATCAAGCTGCGGACTGGCTGCGTGAGCACTGCGCGATCGACGTCGGCATGAGCGATCACCGGCGCATCCTGGCGACCATGTCGATGGCCGACGACGACAGCACCGCCGAGCGGCTGTTGACCGCGTTGGGAACCTGGCGTCAAGCCGCCGAGCGTTTCCCGGCACCGCCGCAGATCCAGTTGCCCTCGCCCGAGGAGATCGAGCTCGAGACCGTGATGTTGCCGCGTGATGCGTTCTTCGCCGACACCGCGATGGTCGACCCGGACGCCGCGGTGGGCCGGGTCTCCGCCGAGCAGATCACGCCGTATCCGCCCGGCATCCCGGCCGTGGTGCCCGGCGAGCGGCTCAACCAGGCCGTGGTGGATTATCTGCGCTCCGGGGTGGCGGCCGGGATGAACACCCCGGACGCCGCCGATCCGGAGCTCGGGCACTTCCGCGTGGTGACCTGAGTGTTTGCGGCCGGCGCCGGGTTCGGAGCCGGGCTACAGGTCGGCCAGGTCGTCGGGAACGTCGACGGCATATTGGCGCAGCACGTCCAGCGGCACGATGTCCAGGGTGCGTTCATGCGTGCTGGCCAACACCACCGGAGCGGCGAAGCCGTCGTGGTGGGCGCGCAACCAGTTGCGCGCGGTCACACACCAGCGGTCGCCGGGCTTCAGGCCGGGGAACCGATAGGCCGGCATCGGGGTGGACAGATCGTTGCCGATCGAACGCTGATGGGTGAGGAACTCGGCGGTCACCACCGCGCAGATGGTGTGCAGGCCGACGTCCTGCGGACCGGTCGAGCAGCAGCCGTCGCGGTGGAACCCGGTCAGCGGGTCGGTGCCGCACGGTTGCAGGGGTTCGCCCAGCACGTTGCGGTCAGCGTCGTCGGCCATCAACCCACCCTAACGTCGGCTCGGGGCTCCGACATGCACTCGAACAGCTTCGACGGGGGCCGGCGGTCCGAGCAGAGTAAGGTCCGGCGGGTGACCGATGCCCGCAAACGGCGCAAAGCCAAGCAGGCCCGCCGCGACGCCCGGCGGCAGGCTCGGCGGGCGCGCGAGGAAGCCGCCGACGTCCCGCTGATCGACGCGGTCAGCGACGCCCTCGACGACCATCCGCTGGAACTGCTCGAGATCGCCTCGATGGTGATCCAGGCGACCGCGCCGGGCGCGGCCGCGCTGATCGAGCCCGACGAACTGGCCCCGACCCGGCTCGATGAGCTGATCGGGGCGTTCAGCGACGCCCCGATCATCGAGACCACGGCGCTGCTGGCGGTGCTGGCAGCATTGGTCGATGACCCGAAGCTGGCCGAGCAGTGCCGCCGCGCGGTCGCTGCACGGGACGACGAGCTACCGGCCTGGGTCGGTCAGTTGGACCAGACCCGGGTGGGCCGGGTACGGCGGATGACGCACGTGCTCGGTGAGGGCGATGATCTGATCCTCGAGTTGTTGTTGCCCGGCGGCCATACCGGGGCCTGCATGGTGTTCATCGACCACGTCTGGCGCTCCGACGTCGGCGACGCGTTCTTCGCGCCGGAGCCGTTCGATGCTCTGCTGGCCATGGCGGAGGAGAACAAGCCCGACGACGACACCTCGATCGTCGAGATGAGCCCGGCCGATGCCCGGGCCTGGATCGAAGCCGGAATCGAGTACGCCCAGCTGAGCGGGAGATTCGCCGAAACCGAGACCTGGCCGGCCTGCTATCCGCTGGTCCGGTGGTTGATCCAGCGGATGCCCGAAGGCGGCAGCCGCTATGACACACCGATCTGGTCCGATGAGCAGATCGATGAGCTACTCGACGAGTTCTTCACCACGGTGGGTGCGCAGTTCGCCGACGACGACCGCCGGGCGGTGCTGGCGACCTTCCTCGTGACCGCCGAGGGTGACCCGCTGCGCTGGGGCCAGAAACGACTTGCCGAAATGCTGGAGGCGATCCCGGCGGAAGCCGGGATCCTGGCCGTGCCGGCGCTGCTGGATCTGCCCGCCATGCTGCGGGTCTACCTCCCGTTCGTACACGCCAAGAGCGGGATCCGGCAGTCCCTGACCGATGAAGCGCTGGCCGTCATCGCCGAGGCGGAACCCGATTACCCGCAATGGGTGGCGATCGAATTGGCCGACTACGAAAGGTTCCTCCGTGAGCAGGGAGAGTGACCGGGTGGATGCCAACGACCTGACCGGGGTCTCGGAGACCGCGTTGCTCACCCTCAACGGGCGCGCATATCAGGCCGGCCGCCCGGGCGCCATCCTGCACGACCCGATGGCGATCGAACTGGTCGAGAAGATCGACTACGACTTCGACAAGTTCGGCCGCAAGGGTCAGGAGTTGGCGGTGCGTTCGTTGGCCGTCGACGGCTGCACCCGCGGCTATCTGGACCGGCATCCCCGGGCCACCGTGGTTGCGTTGGCCGAAGGTTTGCAGACCGGTTTCTGGCGGCTGGACGACACCATCCCGAACGCCGAATTCCGCTGGATCTCCGTGGATCTGCCGCCGATCATCGCGCTGCGCGAACGGCTGCTGCCGACCGAGTCGCGGATCACCAACATTGCGCAATCCGCGCTGGACTACTCCTGGATGGATGCGGTCGACGACCAACACGGCGTGTTCATCAGCGCCGAGGGCTTGCTGATGTACCTGCAGCCCGAGGAGTCGATGGGGCTGATCGCCGCGTGCGCGAAACGCTTCCCGGGCGGTCAGATGTTCTTCGATCTGCCGCCACTGATCGTCAAGACACTGACCCGCAAGAACGGCATGCCGTCGTCGCGGCGGTACCGGATCCCGCCGATGCCGTTCAGCCTGAGCCCGCGCGAACTCGACGAGCTGCCCAGGACCGTCCCGGGAGTGCGTGCGGTACATCATGTTCCGATGCCCAGGGGTCGCGGCTTGTTCTTCGGCAAGGTGTATCCCGCGCTGTGGCGGCCCGGACCGATGCGGCGCTGGCTGGGCTCCTACACACTGTTGGAATTCGGCTGAGGCTTACAAGAGCTACCAGAGGGGATGCGATGACCGAGCAGCAACACGTCGTGGTGGTCGGGGCCGGCCTGGCAGGTTTGGCGGCCACCGTGTGGCTGGCCGAGAAGGGCTATGCGGTAACGCTGTTGGAGAGCAACGGCTCGCTCGGCGGCCGCACCATCGGCCTGACCTCAGGGTACGGCGATCCGATCGAGAACGGTCAGCACGTGTTCGCCGGCTGCTATGAGAACGTCTTCCGCTACCTGGAATCAGTGGGTACCCGGGAACTGTTGGAGTTTCCCGAAGAATTCGGGGTGCGCTACCTGGGCGGGCACGTCGAGAAGATGGGGCTGCGCCCGGCCAACGCGCGGCGGATGATGCTGGGCCGGGTGAAGGGCATGAGCATCCCGACCATGCTCAAGGCGGCCCCGGCCTGGGCCCGGTTGATGCGCGACGTGGTCGCGTTCAGCGACCAACTCGACGACATCACCGTCGACGAGTGGTTCGACCGGGTCGGGTTCCCGGCACCGGTGCGCCGAATCATGTTGAACAACATGGTGCTCGGGTTGCTCAATGAGCATCCGCGGTTGGCATCAGCGCACGCGTTCGCCGCGCTGCTGCGCACCGGGGCCGACCGGGTGCGGCGGCAGGGGCCCGGCGCCGCCAAGATCGGTTACCCGACAGTGGATTTGCAGACCCTCTACCTGGACGGCGCGCGCCGGGTGATGGCCGAGCGTGGTGTCGACGTGCGGCTGCGCACCCGCGCCACCTCGGTGCTGGTCGGCGACGACCGGACCACCGGTGTGCGGCTCTCGGACGGCTCCGAGATCGACGCGGACGCCGTGGTGCTCACCGTGCCGTCCTGGAATCTGCGTTCGCTGCTCGACGACGTCCCCGGCTCCGAGGATGCCCGGCTGGCCGCCAAGCAGATGGAACCCATCCCGATCATGAACGCCTACGTGCTGCTGGACCGCCCGCTGGGCACGGTCGCGCCGTGGGAAACGTTGCTGGACAGCGACATCGGCTGGGTGTTCGACCGGGACCGGATGCACGGTCCGCGCGCCGACGGTAACCACCTTTATGCGTTGACCACGTGTGCGGCCTATGACCTGATGGGGTTGAAGAACGCCGAGGTCGGCGACCGGTTGGTGAGCGCGCTGCGGGCCAGCTATCCGGCGGCCCGAGACGCGCAGGTACTCGACGTCACCGTGGTGCCGTGGCCCAAGGCCACCTTCTCGTCGCGGGTCGGCATGTCGACCATCCGACCCGGCAACCGGACCGCACTGCCGAATCTGGTGCTGGCCGGTGATTGGACGCACAACGACTGGCCCACCACGATGGAGGGCGCCGCCCAGAGCGCGGCCTGGGCCGTCGACTTGGTGCACGAGGAGCTCGCGGCGCTTTCTCGCCGCTGAACCGACGGCCGGTCCGGTTCTGGGGCGCCGGGAAAACTGGCTCCCGCGCAGGCGCGACCTTGTCCTGGAGACCAGGCTCGGCTCGTCGGCCCGGGCGCCGAAGTATCGAAATTCAGGTGCGTGGTGAGCGCGTCGATAATTTCACATACAGTCTTGTATATCTCATACAGAGCTGTATAGTCGTGACCGTGGTCACAGCGTCGGATGCCCGCGCGCACCGGCTGTGACCAGCTCACATAGCCCAAGGAGCGACTGCGCATGACTGCTACCCACCCGATTCGGCCGGGGGAATGGTTCGACGATCCAGAACTCGGCAAGAGCCTCGATGACGTCGACTTCAGCCGGTACCGAATGGAGATCAGCACCGACCGTTACGTCGACGCGGACTACGTCCAACGCGAGCATCACAGCATCTGGATGAAGGTCTGGCAGGTCGCCGGCCGGGAATCCGATCTGCCCGAGGTCGGCGACTGGACCGAGTACAAGCTGCTGGACCAGTCCTTTTTGCTGCTGCGCGGCAAGGACGGCGTGATCCGTGGCTTCGTCAACGCCTGCCGGCACCGTGGCAACGTGCTGTGCCGCGGACGGGGGAACTCCAAGCGCGGTCTGCTGTGCCAGTACCACCTGTGGTCCTACGACCTGGAGGGCAAGCTCAAAGGTGTTCTGCGAGAAAAGGAAAACCTGGTCACCGCAGTCGATAAGGAGGGTTTGGGCCTGATCGAGATCTCGGTGGAATGCTTTGCCGGGTTCGTCTTCGTCAACCCCGATCCGAACGCCGAACCGCTGGCGCAGTTCCTCGGTGCCGAGGTGGTCGAGATGCTCGCCCCCTACCACCTCGAGGACATGGTCAGCGTCCTCGATGTGCGCGAGGAGCTCAACTGCAACTGGAAAGTGGTGATGGACGCCTTCTCGGAGGGCTACCACATCTCCGGAATCCACCCTGAACTGCTGCAGGTCGTGATGGTCGACCCGAGTACCACCCGGTACCGGTTCTTCGACAAACACAACGTGGCCTGCGCCCCGTTCGAGGTGGCGGGCAAGAAGTTCGGGCTCGAGGAGCAGATCGAAGGCATCATGGCGCTGCCGGAGACATTCCCGTCGGTCACCGCGGTGCTGCCGCGCTTCCAGGAACTGGTTGCCGAATACCGCGACGCCGCAGGGCAATTGCAGCTACCCGATGGTGTGACGCCGCGTACCCTGTTGCAGACCGCTACCCGGCAGACCCTGACCGGAATGGGCTTCGACGTCAGCGCGCTGACCGATGCGCAGATGAGCGACAACCACGGCTGGGTGCTGTTCCCGAACTTCTTCATGACGGTGCGCGCCGGCGAGGCCACCGTGATCCTGGCCCAGCCGCACGAGAGCGGTGATCCGAACAAGTGCTACTGGCACATCATCAGCGTGATGTGGCTGCCCGAGGAACACCGCGACGTGTTCAAGGCCGAGCCGATCCGGGTCGAAGAACCAGGCAGCTTCAAGTACTTCCTGGCGCTGCAGCAGGATTACGAGCAGATGCCGCGCCAGCAGCAAGGGCTGCGCAACCGCCCACTCGAGTTCATGTCCCTGGTCAAGGAGGAAATCGTGATCGCGCACTACCACTCGGTGGTCGACCGCTACCTGTCCGGAGCGGCCCAGTGAGCACCTTGCGCGAGGCGATCGCAGCGCACACCGGAAATGCCCGACGGGTCTTGGAATACGCCCAGACCACCAAGGATTGCGTCGATGCGGCCAAACAGCCCGGCGCCGGGGTGCACACCTGGGACGCGCTGCGCGATCTGCTCGCCGTCGACGAGTTCATCCGGGTCGGAAACTTCAAGGAGGTCATGGACTGGGACGGCTACCTCGGGTTCCTGACCAACTGGGCGCCGGCAGCCGAGTGGGACTGCACGGTCAAGCGGGTCACCGAGGTCGGTGACCTGGTCTTCCTGGAGCTCGAAGAGCGCAGCGCGATGGGCGATTTCAGCAGCGTCGTGAACTCGATGTCGTCCTTCGAGTTCGGCGCGGAGCACAAGATCCGCCGCATCGACGTCTACCTGCAGATGGAGCTGCCGGCACCGGAACTGCTGGAGGGGTACGACGGTGTCGACATCTCCCAGTGAGTGCCCGTGGGGTGGCGACCTGGACTCGGTGGACTTCTTCACCAGCGGCCGGATCCTGGCCGACCCGTACGACTATCTGGCCGCGCTGCGCGACGAGTGCCCGTTGCGTCGGGAGAAGCACCACGACGTGGTGATGGTCACCGGCTACGACGAGGCACTGGCGATCTACAACGACAAGGAGCGGTTCTCGGCGTGCTTGTCGGTGACCGGTCCGTTCCCGGGTTTCCCGGTGCCGATCCCGGCGGGCGCCGACGTCAAGGCACTGATTGCCGAGCATCGCGATGCGCTGCCGATGAGTGATCAGCTGCCGACGTTCGACCCGCCGAAGCACACCGCGCACCGCTCGCTGCTGTCGCGGATGATCACCCCGAAGCGACTCAAGGAAAACGAAGACTTCATGTGGCGGTTGGCCGACCGCCAGTACGACCTCGCACTGACCGGCGAGGGCTGCGAGTACATCGCCGATTTCGCCAGCCCATTCGCCATGCTGGTGATCGCCGACCTGCTCGGTGTGCCGGAAGCCGATCACCCGGAATTCCAGCAGGCCCTGCTGGACAACGTCACCGGCACGATCGGCAGCAGTGACGGCGACGAGTTGCACGACACCCCACTGCAGTACCTCTACGACAAGTTCAGCGCCTACATCAGCGAACGCCGGGACAACCCGCGCGAGGATGTGCTGACCGGAGTGGCGTCGGCGACCTTCCCCGACGGCAGCATGCCCGAGGTGATCGACGCGGTCCGGGTGGCAGCCAATCTCTTTGCCGCAGGCCAGGAAACCAGTGTCCGGCTGCTCAGTGCCGCGGTGATGATGCTCGGCGAGGACCAAGAGCTACAGGCCAGGCTGCGTGCGCGTCGCGAACTGATCCCGAACTTCGTCGAAGAGGCGCTGCGCTACGAGAGTCCGGTGCGCGGCGACTTCCGGATGGCCACCGAGGACGTCGAGGTCGGCGGGGTCGCGGTGCCGGCCGGCACCATCGTGATGTTGGTCAACGCGGCGCTCAACCGGGACCCGCGCAAGTTCCCGGATCCGGACACCTTCGACATCGAACGCGCCAATGCCCGAGCGCATGTCGCATTCGGTCGCGGTATGCACGCCTGCCCGGGGGCGCCGCTGGCCCGTGCCGAAGGCGTGATCAGTTTGGAACGGCTGCTGGACCGCACCAGCCACATTTGGATCGACGAGCAGCGCCACGGACCGGCCGATGCCCGCCGCTATCGCTATCTGCCGACCTTCATCCTGCGCGGTCTGACCAAACTGCACATCCGCTATGAGCTGACCGATCGAGGCTAGGCCGGCTCCACGTGGGACATGACCATCTCCATGAACGGCCGGTACAGGTCGTCACCGTCGATGTTGCTCGCCAGCGTGACGCCCTCGTTGGCCGCGATCAGCACCTTGGCCAGGGTTTCGGCGGGCATCGTCAGCCTGCCGCCGATCTTGGCCAGGTGTGCCTCGATGTAGTTGGCCAGCGACGCAACGGTTTCCCGGCGCTGGGCGGCCACCCGCTCGCGCGCGTCGGGGTTACGCAGCAAAAACAGCGTGAACTCGTAGCCGAGTGCGGCGCGGTCGGGGTTGCCCAGGGCCAGGTCACGCCACCGGCGCGCGAGCGCGTCGATGTCGAAATCATCGAGGGTTTGGAAGGATTCGACGATGTCGGTGAATCCGTCCAGGAACCGCTGCAGTTGTCGTTCCATCACGGCCAGGAAGAGTTCTTCCTTGGTGCCGAAGTTGGAGTAGATGGCGCCGCGGGTATAACCGGCCGCGTCGGCGATGACCTCGAGCGCGGCCGCGCCGAAACCCATCCGCGCCACCACTTCTTCGGCGGCGTCCAGCAGCAGGCTGCGGGTGTGCTCCACCCTGCGCTGCCGGGTCCATCGCTCTGCCACGTCGACATTCTTTCAGTCCGGTCGGGGCAAGGGGCGGGCCCCCACACCCCGGTTTGCTACGGCCGACCCTCCGTCTGGATGGCTGCCGCCCAAACCTCCGTTAGATTCAGCTGTGTATCTAGAATACAGGTTCGTATGTCAAATGCGGGCCGTTCACACCTACGCCTCCGGGCGTGACCCCGAAAGGAATGCCAATGGATCTGGTCGATCGGATTGCCAAGCACCGCCGGATGGCCGAGAGCTATCGGGACAAGTACGTGCTGCAGAAGGTGGCCGAAGGCGAGGCCTACGACGAGTGGGAGTTCACCGATGACGCGGTGTACACCTCGCCGTACTTCGTGGCCGACCAAGAATTGGTGCTCAAGGACGTGGCCCGGTCCTTCGACGTCGCGGCCACCGTCGAGGCCAAGGCCTACTCGGTGGCCTTCCCGGACTGGAAGCCTGCCGACTTCCGGTGCTGGCCGGCCGACAACGGCTTCGTGATGCGCACCCGCTGGGAAGGCACCACGGCCGAGGGCGAGACCATGGGCTTCTACTCGATCAGCTTCGTCGACACCGACGAGGACGCCAAGATCACGCACTGGTCCACCTACGTCAACGACGAGGAGTACGGGCCGTTCCTGGAGAAGGCGATCGGTGCGCGCGGGCCGTTCAACGGCGACGAGTACATGGAGGCACTCGGCCGGCACTTCGAGAAGCACGGGTTGAGCCTGACCTGAGCTTCTGACCAGCGCAAACTCTCACGAATGTGGTACCCGCCATAAAACGGGTTATGGCGGGTTACCCTACAGATCCGCGACAATGTCGCCGCGGATCTGTGAGGAGGTTGCCGTGCGGAACGCCACCAGGACTGCGCTGCCGGCCGGGCGGCCGGTAACCGTCCGGGGTGCCGATGGCACCCGGCTGCACACCGAGGTGTTCGGTCCCGACGACGGCTATCCGGTCGTGCTGGCGCATGGCATCACCTGCGCCATTCCGGTGTGGCGCGAACAGATTGCCGACCTGTCCCGGGATCACCGCGTGATCGCGTTCGATCACCGCGGCCACGGCCGCAGCGGAGTCCCCAAGCGGGGCCACTACAGCCTCGACCACCTGGCGTCCGACGTCGACGCGGTGCTGGATGCCACCTTGGCCCCGGGTGAGCGCGCCGTGCTGGCCGGGCACTCGATGGGCGGCATCGCCTTGCAGGCTTGGGCCGAGCGTTACCAGCGCAAGGTGTCCGAGCGCGCCGACTCGGTCGCGCTGATCAACACCACCAGCGGCGACATCATCCGGCAGATCAAGTTCTTGTCGCTGATCCCGCAGGTCGCCGCCCCGCGGGCGCTGGTCGCGACCCAGGTGGTCCGCAACTTCGGTGGTCTGCCCGCCGTGCCGGGCGTCGGGGTGCCGGCTCGACGGGTGATGTCCCGGCTGGTGGTCGGTCCTGGCGCCGACCCGGAGGTAGTGAAGTTCGTCTACCGCCTGTTCGCCAGCACACCGCGCGCCGGTCGCGCCGGTTGCGCCCGCATGCTGATGGATTCCATTGAGCGCAAACAGCTTCGGGTGGACAACTTGACCGTGCCGACGCTGGTGATCGGCAGCAGCGACGACCGACTGCTGCCCGGCGGGTCGAAGCACATCGCCGACCGGGTGCCCAACCTGGTCGACTACGTCGAGGTGCCCGGCGGGCACTGCGCCATCCTGGAGCAGGCCGACGAAGTCAACCGCCGGTTGCGTTCGCTGACCGAATCGGCCTCGGCCACAAGGCGGTTGAGCTCCTAAGTCTTGGCCAGCGCGGCATCGGCCTCGGCGGCCGCCCGCAACCCGGATCGCACGGCGCCGTCCAGGAATCCGGTCCACCGGTCCGCGGTCTCGGTGCCGGCCCAGAAGATCTTTTCGCCGACCGGGGCGCGTAACCATTTCCCGACGCTGGTCCAGGAGCGCGGCGGTACCGCGGCGGTCGGTCCGCCTGGCGCGAATTCCTCACGGCCCCAACAGTGGTCGAGGTAGTCGATCGGTGTCAGCGCGGCCGGCCCGAAGATCGCGGCGAATCCCGCCAACGCCTGGCTGCGCCGTTGTTCGGCCGGCAACTGGTCGAAGTCGCGGGCGTCGACGAACCCGAGCAGAATGCCGGGTCCGTCGCCGCCCGGGCTGACGTCGAAGGTGATGAACACCGGCCCGATGTCGGACAGCGCTTCCCCGGAATTGCCGGCCGCCCGCCAGAACGGGGTGGGGTAGGCAGCGTAGGCCTTGGACAGCTTGCCCTGCGGCCAAAGTTGGCTCAGCCGGCGGTATTCGGCCGGCAGCTCGGGGCTGAAGCTGATCGCGGCGCGGTGCTGCGGCGGGATCGCCACGACGACGGCGCCCGCGCACACGTCGTGGTCGCCGAACCCGACCCGGACGCCGTCGTCGTGCATGGTGATCCGATCCACCCGCGCGCCCAACCTGACCCGCGCACCGAGCTGCTCGGCCATCCGGACCGCGATCTGCGCGGTGCCGTCGGGGAACCGGTCCTGCTGGGCACCGTCGACCACGTCGAGCATCCGATCCAGACCGCCGGCGGCCCGCACGTATCGCAGCGCGGCCAGCAATGAGACGTCAGCTGGTTCGGCACCCCAGGTCACCCGGGACACGATCGCCATCAGCGCCAGCGTGCTGGGGGAGGCGCGCACCGCGTGCAACCACTGCTGCAGCGAGAGCGCATCGAGTGCGGCGGCCTGCGGCGCGGTCCAGGGCTGCTCCAGCGGCACCCGGCGGGACAGTCGGGCGAACCGGGCCCGCACCCAGGCCACGTTCAGCAGCGCGGCCGGGGAAAGCGCCGGGACGGTGCCGGAATAGGACCGGACCCTCCCGCGCCAGCGGATCAGGTTCTTGCCGAAGTGGTACGTCGGCACCGTCGGGCAGCCCAGTTCGGCGGCCAACCCCAACACCGCGTCCTGGGTGGGGCCGACGAACGTGGCGCCGAGGTCGACCGGGACTCCGGCCAATGTCGTGGTGTGGGCACGGCCGCCGACCCGGTCGCGACCCTCCAGAACCCGCACGCTGCGCCCGCGCCGGGTCAGCTCCCGGGCGCAGGCCAAACCGGCGAAACCCGCGCCGACCACCACCACTTCGGTGCGTTCGTCCATGGCGTCCAGTCAAGCGCATAAGGTGGCTGAACATGAGGATTCTCACTGCGCTGTCCAGCCCCGTCGACGCGATCGAGCGAGCCCACGCGCTGCGCGAGGCCGGCGCCGCCGGCGTGTTCACCTTCGAGGGCCCGCACGACGTGTTCGCGCCGTTGACCCTGGCCAGCACGGTCGGCGGGTTGGACCTGCTGACCAATGTGGCAATCGCGTTTCCGCGCAACCCGATTCACCTCGCACATCAAGCCATCGACCATCAGTTGCTCAGCGGCGGCCGGTTCGCGCTGGGGCTGGGCACCCAGATCCGCACCCAGATCGAGAAGCGCTTCGGCGCTGCCTTCGATTCCCCGGTGGCTCGGATGACCGAACTGATCTCGGCGCTGCGGGCCATCTTCACCGCCTGGGACACCGGGGAGCGGTTGAACTTCCGCGGCGAGTTCTACCGGCACACGCTGATGACACCGACCTTCAGCCCCGGCGCCAACCCCTATGGGCCGCCGCCGATCTACCTCGGTGCGCTGGGCCCGCGGCTGACCCGGGCCGCCGCCGAGCACGCCGACGGACTGCTGGTCATGCCGTTCGGCACCAAGAAGTTCCTGCATGAGCACACCATGCCGATCGTGCGGGCCGGCCTGGCCGCCGCCGGGCGCAGTGACTTCGCGGTGCTGCCGGAGATCATCGTGTCGCCGGGTGAGGACCACGCCGGCACCCGGCAACTGTTGGCGTTCTACGGCTCCACCCCGGCCTACCGCCCGGTGCTGGACGCGCACGGCTGGGGCGAGCTGCAGACCGAGTTGCACGCGTTGTCCAAGCAGGGCCGCTGGCAGGAGATGGGCACGCTGATCGACGACGACGTGCTGTCCACCATCGCGGCGGTGGGCTCACCGTCCGAGATCGCCGCGCAGATCGCCGACCGGGTGGCCGGGCTGGACGGGGTACGCGCCGACACCGTGTGCATCTACTCCGGCGGTGCGTTGCCGGTCGACAGCCTGGCCGAAATCATCGACGCGCTCAACTGATTCGCCGTTCCCGGCCTGACTGCCCGTCCCAGCCGCCTCCGGCCCCTCCCGCCCGTTCCGCCTCCTCCCGATTCTTCCCGCTCAACCATTTTGCTCCCGCTTATTAAACTCAATTAGCGGGAACAAAACGGTTGAGCGGGAACGGGATTGGCGCTTAGCAAGAGCAAAACGGTTGAGCGGGAACGCGATTGGCGCTTAGCTAAAGCAAAACGGTTGAGCGGGAACAGGGCCGACTGTCGGGTCAGCGTACCGACAGCACGACCTTGCCGCGGGCGCTGCGGTTTTCCAACGACGCGATCGCCTCGGCGGCCTGCTCGAACGGCAACACCTGCGGCTGCGGGGCGGGTACCCGACCGGACTCCAGCAATGCGGACAGCTCGTCCCACTGCTCGGCCAGATACCCCGGGTGCGACAACGCCCAGGCGCCCCAGCCGACGCCGACCACGTCGATGTTGTTGAGCAGCAACCGGTTCACCCGAACAGTCGGGATCTCGCCGCCGGTGAACCCGATCACCAACAGTCGGCCCGCGGGCGCCAGGGACCGCAGCGAATCGGTGAACCGGTCACCGCCGACCGGGTCCAGCACGATGTCGACGCCCCGCCCGCCGGTCAGCTCGGCCACCGCGTCCTTGAAGCCGTCGGCCAGCACGACGTCGCTGGCCCCGGCGGCCTTGGCCACCTCGGCCTTCTCCTCGGTGGAGACGACGGCGATGGTGCGTTCGGCGCCCAGCGCCGGTGCCAGCCGCAGTGCCGCGGTGCCGATCCCGCCGGCCGCGCCATGCACCAGCACGGTCTCACCGGGCAGCAGCCGACCGCGGGTACGCAACGCGAAGTGCACGGTCAGGTCGTTGAACAGCACACCGGCGCCGGCCTCGAACGACACATTGTCCGGCAGTGCGAACACCCGCTCGGGCGGCAGCAGCGCCACCTCGGCCATCCCGTCGGTGATCATGGTCAGCCCCAGCACCCGGTCTCCGGGAGCGACGTGTGCGCCCGCCGGCGCGCTGCGCACCACACCGGCCACCTCACCGCCCGGTGTGAACGGTGGTTCGGGTTTGTACTGGTAGAGCCCACGCGACAGCAACGCGTCCGGGAACGCGACGCCCGCGGCGTGCACGTCGATCAGGACGCCGTCCCCGCTCGGCTCATCGACCTCGTTGATCACCACAGCTTCGGGCCCGTCGAGCCTCACGATCTGAACCGCACGCATACTGCAGACCTTAGGCGATTTCGGTGCGACAACAGGCGCTGGGCGCCCCCAAACGCACCGAAATCGCGAGAATCAGGGGGCGACGGTGAGCCAGTCGGCGAACCCGGACGGGTCGTGCCGGCCCAGCGCGCCGTGCTCGAACAGTCCCCAGCCCTCATGCTCGCCGGAGCCGTCGCGGCACACCGCGCGCCCGACGTGGTCGATCACGCCGAACCCGGCCCGGCCAACGATCGCCGGGTCGGCCATGTCGTAGCTGAGCCGCTCGGTGAAGTTCTCGCCCTTCCAGGTGCCGTGGATCCAGTCACTGTCCCCGCCGTAGCCGCCGCCCACGTGGATCGGGCAGGCCAGCTTGGATTCCACCTCGAACACCACCGGTGCACCGTCGGCCGCGGTGGCCTCGATGGTGGCGCCGGTGGGGATCCGGGTGCCCGAGGTGTAGGCGATCTGCACCCGCGGCCAGCCCAGTTGCTCCACCCGGCCGTCTTTCCAGATCCGGGTGCAGTCGTTGAGCGAGCGGAAGCCGTCCGGCTCTTCCTGGATGATCAGCACGATCGAGAAGTGCTCGAAGGCCATCGGCACGTACAACCACCACATGCCCTCGAACGGTGGATCGGCCGGCCGCCCGGCGGGTTCGGCCTCGCCGCTGGGCCGAATGCCCCAGGACCGGTCCCGGCTGCCGATCCACACCGACGGGTCGACGGTGATCTGTTCGCCGTCGATCTCCAGATGCCCGCTCCAGGAACCCAATTGCGCGAACCGCTGGGCATCGAGGGTGATCCGGTTGCCGGTGCGCAGCACATGTCGCTGCTCCTGTACCGCGGTGCACAGACCGGTCCAGGTCAGGTTCGCCGCGATACCTTCGGTCTCCTCGACGACCAGGCGCAACCGGTGCAACGGTTCGTCCACCTCGACGCGGTAGTTGCCGACGTTCTGGTTGAGTCGGTTGCCGTCGATGGCGTCCGAGAAGTGCAGCGCGGTTTGGGTGTGGCCGTCGTCGCCGCGCCGGGCCACCAGCAGGAAGGCGTCCTTGACCCCGAGGTTGGGGTAGTAGCCGATCCCGGAGACGACGAAGATGTTGCCGCTGCGGTCGTGTGCGTTGAAGTAGGACCGGTCATAGAAGTTGCGGTCGCTGGATCCCGGCCAGGCAATCGGTTGCGGCAGTTGATGAACCGGGTATTCGTCCATCGGTCCCAACATCAGGCGGCCGCCTTCGGGTCCAGCAGCCGTTCCAGCAGTGGCTTGTGGTAGAACAGCGACTCGATGTCCTCGGGCATCTCCATCTCGCCGAACCGCACCCGGCGGGCCCCGGTGCGCATGAACACGCAGCACCACACCACACCGCAATACACGTAGAACCAGCGCAGGTCGCCGACGGTGGCGCCGGTAAGGCGCTGATAGGTCGCGACGACGTCGTCCTCGCGTAGCACGTCGGGCATGCCGGGCAGGCCGGCCATCGAGCACAGCTCCTGGAACACGTTGTGCGCGAAGATTATCCACGAAACATCGAGTTCACGCGGACCCACACAGGCCATTTCCCAGTCCAGCACCGCGACCGGTCGGAAGTCGCGGTAGAGCACGTTGCCGACCCGAGAGTCACCCCAGATCAGCACCGAGTCGCCGGCCGCGGCGTCGGTGGGGAAGTTGTCGGTCAACCACGCCAACGCCCGGTCCACCAGCGCCGAACGGCCGATGTCGTTGACGCTGAACTCATACCACTGCTGCAGCCAGTTGAAGCGCCGGCGCAACGCGGTGTCCCCGGGCGGATCGGCCTGGGCCAGGAAGTCGAAGGTCTGCTCGGCGTCCGGGATGGCGTGCAGTTTCGCGATCACCTCGACCGTGGCGTCCTGCAGTTGACGCTGCTGGTCTGCGGTGGCGTCGAAGAACCAGTTGTCGCCGAAGGTGTAGGGCATGACATCGGGCGGCACCTCGCCGCTGACGTGGTCCATCACGAAGAACGGCGCGCCCAGCACCTCGCCGGTGGGTTCCAGCCAGCGCACCGTGGGCACCGGCACGTCGGTGAGTGCACCCGCGATGCGCATCACCTCGAACTGGTGGTCCATCCGGTAGTCGGAGAACACCGGAACGTCCTGCGCGGTGGGCGCGACCCGGACCACCCAGCGTTGCTCGACGTCCTCGCCGTCGGAGTGCCAGCGTCCGGTCAAGATCAGTGTCTCCGAAGACATTCCATTGGTGTCGATGCCGCTCTCCACGGTGACCTGCGGGGTGACGCCGCCGGGCAGTTGGGTGGACAGCCACTGCGACAGCACGGTCGGGACGGTGCAGACATCGCGGCTGGACCGTTGCAGGCGGTCGACGTCCTCGACGGCGCGACGCTGCGGGTGTTCGTTCGTCATCGAACGGCGTTCCCTTCCCAGACTATTACGATACGCTTAGTAGCGTTATGAAAGCAGACCCGTCTGCCGTTGACAAGGTTTCGGGCGTCGGCCGGCCCCGCGATCCGCGCATCGATGCCGCCATCCTGGCCGCCACCGCCGAACTACTGGTCGAGGGCGGCTACGCCAACCTGACCATGGCGGCCATCGCCACCCGCGCCGGCACCACCAAGACCGCGCTGTACCGGCGCTGGTCGAGCAAGGCCGAGCTGGTGCACGAGGCGGTCTTCCCGACGGCGCCGTCGACGTTGGTCACCCCGACCGGCGACATCGCGGTGGACGTGCGGGCGCTGATCGCGGTCACCCGCGACGTGTTCACCAGCCCGGTGGTGCGCGCCGCGCTGCCCGGCCTGATCGCCGACATGGTGTCCGACCCGCAGATGAGCCACCGGATGATGAACCGGTTCGGCGTCGCGTTCGACTCGGTGCAACGGCGGATCGCCGATGCGGTGGCGCACGGCGAGGCGCACCCTGACGTGGAACCGGCCCGATTGGTCGAGGTGATCGGCGGCTCGACACTGCTGGGCATGCTGTTCAACCCCGACGCCGTCTTGGACGACGATTGGGTGGACCAGACCACGGCCATCGTCGTACACGGAGTGAAGGTAGATAGATGAGCGGACGACTCGACGGACGCACTGCCATCGTCACCGGCGCCAGCCGGGGGCTGGGCCGGGCGATCGCGCACGCCCTGGCGGCCGAAGGTGCCGGGGTGGCGGTGGTGGCGCGCACCGAGCAGGTGTGGAACGACAAGCTGCCCGGCACGATCGGGCAGACCGTCGGCGAGATCGAAGCCGCCGGTGGCCGCGCGGTGCCGATCCGCGCCGACCTGACCAACCCCGACGACCTGCCGCGCCTGGTCGACGAAGCCCGCGCGGCGCTGGGTCCGATCACGGTGTTGGTCAATAACGCTGCGTTCACCGCGCCCGGGCGCCCACCCGCGACGACCGGCGCGACCGCCGAACCCAAACCCGCAGCGAAGCCGTCGCGCAAACCCGCGCCCAGCCAAGCGGATTGGCCGGCGTTCGTCGGGACCCCGGTGCACGCCTTTCGGCGGCACTTCGAGATCGCGGTGTTCGCCGCCTACGAGCTGACCCAACTGGTGGTACCCGACATGCTGGCCGCCGGGTTCGGCTCGGTGGTCAACATCAGCTCGGTGGCCAGCAGGATCCCGGGGCCGGGCCCGTACCGCGAGCTGTCCGGCGGCATCCTGCCCGGGTACGGCGGTTCCAAGGCGGCCCTGGAACACCTCACCGAATGCGCGGCCTACGAACTGCAGCAACGCAACATCGCGGTCAACGCGCTGTCCCCGTCACAGGCCATGCTCACCCCCGGATTGTCCTACTACCGAACCGATTTCGACGACGTCGGCTCCGAGGACGAGTTCGCCGAGGCGGTGCTGCGGCTGGCGCTGGTGGACCCGCAAACCTGCACCGGACGCACCGTTGGGCACCACCAGGTGCTCGACGGCAGCTTCGCGCCGTTCCAGGGCGGCGGCCGGATATGAGGGCGGTCAGCTGCCTGGGCGGCGAGTTGTCGGTCGTCGACCTGCCGACCCCGCAACCGGCGCGCGGTCAACTGCTACTGCACGTACACCGCTGCGGGATCTGCGGATCCGACATCCACGCCCGCCAGCACGCCGACGAACTGACCGAGGTGATGGACGACGTCGGCTACGACGGCTTCATGCGCAGCGACACCCCGGTGGTGCTGGGTCATGAATTCAGCGGTGTGGTCGCCGAATCCGGCGCCGGGGTGGGCAAGGCGTTCAAGCCGGGCACTGCGGTGGTGTCGGTTCCGCTGCTGCGTTCACACGGCGGGGTCAACCTGACCGGGCTGTCACCGCATGCCGCGGGCGGCTACGCCGAGCTGGTATTGACCGAGGCCGCACTGAGCTTCGTGGTGCCCAACGGCCTGGACCTGGATACCGCCGCGCTGACCGAACCGATGGCGGTGGCACTGCATGCGGTGCGGCGCAGCCAGGTCGGCCGTGCGGACGTGGCGTTGGTGGTGGGCTGCGGACCGGTCGGACTGGCGACCATCTGCCAGCTCAAGGCGAAGCGGGTGGAAACCATCATCGCCAGCGACTTCTCGCCGGCACGACGTGCGCTGGCCGCCCAATGCGGCGCCGACGTCGTCGTCGACCCGGCCGCGGATTCCCCGTATGAGGCGATGGGGCGCAAGGGCGTGCTCACCTCCACCATGGCGCTCTACGAGATGGGTGTCGGCTCGATGGAGAAGCTGCGCAAGATTCCCGGCTGGCAGCACGTGTACCGGGTGGCCGACAAGTTCGGGGCGGCCGGTCCGAAGCGGCCGGTGATCTTCGAATGCGTCGGCGTGCCCGGCATGATCGATGCGCTGGTTGCCGCCGCGCCGGTCAACGCGCGGGTGGTGGTTGCCGGGGTCTGCATGCAGACCGACCGGATCCGGCCCGCCCTGGCGATCGGCAAGGAGATCGACCTGCGCTTCGTATTCGGTTACACGCCACTGGAATTCCGCGACACCCTGCACATGTTGGCGGAAGGCAAGCTGGACGTGTCGGCCATGGTGACCGGCACCGTGGGGCTGGCCGGGGTGGACAACGCGTTCAGTGCGCTGGCCGACCCCGACCGGCACGCCAAGATCCTGATCGATCCGCTCAGCGACGTCGAAAGCCCCTGAGCCGCAGCGTGCTACTGGTCCTTGACGAATGAGCGGGCACCGAAGTTCGGGTTGGCGATCGACACCGACACCCCGGTGCCGATCGGGCCGTGCACGTCGAACAGGCTCGCGGTCCCGGTGGCCAAACCGTCAGAGCTGTAATGGGTCAACGACGCCATCCCGATGTAGGGCCCGACCGGCAGTCGGCACAGCGTCAGCGTGTAGTCGGCGTTGATGAAGCCGAGGCCGGACGGGGAGAACCCGGTCAGCGACGGGGTGACGTCCACGGCCAGCGCGGCCTGCACGAACGGGCTGATCTTCTCGCCCTCGACCAGATCACGAACTTCGCGCACCCAGGCGAACCGCTGCCCGTCGTGCTGCCACTCGTGCCGCGGGTCATCAGCCTGAGATTCCCGGCCGTAGCTCTTGACGTACATCGGGATGGCGTCGTCGAACTCGGGCACGTCCTCGGGCGGCGGCGGCATGTCGATCGGCACGTTCCACGGCCGCTGCCCGGGCTGTTGGCTGGGTCGCAGGAACAGCGACGACGCCCGGGCCACCAGCTCGCCGCGCTGGCTCAACGTCGCGTCGATGGCCTGCATGCGGCCACCGGTGCGCACCACCTGCGCGGTGACCGAGACCGGTTCCGTGGCGACCCGCCGCAGGATGTCGACGGTCAGCCGCACCGGCGACAGGTCCGCATCGGCGACCTCGGTTTCGATGGCGCGGGCCAGCAGACCGCCGATCACCTGGCCGCCGAGGGTGGGGCCCCAGCCGCCCTGCGCGATCTCATTGGGCACCAGCTGCGCGCCGGACCGCACGAAATAGGGGGTCAGGGACATCTGGACTCCTCGCTGAAGCACCTACCGGAATACTTACAGTAGCGAAGGCCGCAGGTCAGTCGCCGAGCTGGCTCTTGTTGCGGGCCACCACCGCGGTGCGCCGCTCCTCCAAAGCAGCCACATCCAGCTCCTGAGCACCGGAAATCCGCTGCTCAGCGGCCAGCGCGGATTCGGTCAGGCCGGCCCAGCCCTGCTGGTAGATCTGTTTGAGCCCGGCCATGGTGGGCGCGGGCACCTCGGCGATCTGGCCGGCCAGCTCGACGGCCCGGTCCAGCAGCCGGTCGTGCGGCACCACCTCGGTGACCAGGCCGATCCGTTCGGCGCGGGCCGCGTCCACCACCTCACCGGTCATCGACAGCCGGCGCGCCATCGCCGCGCCGACCAGCTGCGGCAACCGCGCGGTCATCCCGCCGCCGGGCAGGATCCCGACCCGGGCATGCGTGTCGGCGAACACCGCCCGCTCGGAGGCCACCATGAAATCGCAGGCCAACGCCATCTCCAGGCCGCCGGTGAAGGTCGGGCCGTTGACCGCGGCCAGGATCGGGGTGCTCAGCAGCGCGGGTTTGGCGATGCAGTCATGCGACTTGAACCGCTCGAAGTACTCGCTGCCGTACTGCTGGGCCTCCTTGAGGTCGACGCCGGCGCAGAACGCCGGGTCGGTTCCGGTCAGCACGATCGCCCGTACCTGCGGGTCTTCATCGGCGGCCGCATACGCTGCGAACAGGGCTTCGATCAGCTCACGGCTCAACGCATTTCGGGCCTGCGGTCGGTTCATCGTGATGACCCGCACGCCCGGTGCGGCTTGGCTGGTGATGACGACGCTCATCCCAGCAAGCTAACGCACCGGGGCGCGGGTCGAATACCGGACTCAGATCGCGTCGAACGGTTCGCCGTCCAGGGCGACCGACGCCCGGCCGTCCGGACCGACCGGGACGTCGCCGACCAGCGTCACCCGGTACAGCCGGCGGTCGTGTTCGGTGGTCAGATCCGACGGCGCGAGGTGCACCGTGGAACGGTTGTCCCAGAACGCGATGCTGCCCGGCTCCCACTTGAACCGCACGGTGTACTCCGGTCGCACCAGCTCGTCGAAGAACAACCCGAGCAGCCGTCGACTCTCGTGCGGCGAGACGCCGACGATGTGCGAGGTGAACCCGGGGTTGACGTAGAGCGCGCGTTCCCCGGTTTCCGGGTGCACCCGCACCACCGGATGCTCGGTCAGCAGCGGCCGGCGTTGCACCCGGGACTGGTAGTCATCGGTGGCGGTGGTGCCATCCGGCGGTGAGAACCGGTGCACGGCACGCAGTTTGTCGGCCAGCCGCTGCAATGGCGCGGACAACCCCTGGTATGCCGCGACGGTGTTGGACCACTGGGTGTCGCCGCCGTAGGGTGGCAGCTCCTCGGCGCGCAGGATCGACGCCGCCGGCGGGTTGACCGCCGCGGTCACGTCGGCGTGCCAGTTCGGCCGGTCGAAACCGCGGCTGCTGCCGTAGCGGGCCTTGAACCGGTCCCGGAAGATCGGGTAGATGGTCGGATAGTCCGGATCCGGGATCGAGTCGAACAGCGGGTGCGCCGGGGTGGGTGCACCGAACGCCGAGGCGAACCGCAAATGGTCGTCATGGCTGATGAATTGGTCGCGGAAGAACACCACCTTCCACTTCAGCAGCGCGGCGCGGATGTCGGCGGTCTGCTGCTCCGTCAGCGGAGCGGTGAGGTCGACGCCGTGGATCTCGGCGCCGGCCCAGCCGGCCTGTGGGCGTACCTCGATGGCCGGGGCCAGGGTCTGGGTCATGGGCTGTTTCCTCCTCGTCGGGATCTGCGGTCAGGATTCGATGGGCTTGGGCGTGACGCCGTCGAGCTGGTTCTGGGCGCTGACGATGTCGTTGTAGCGCGGGTCGAGATGGGGCGCGATCTTTACCTTGGTCTTGATGGTGCCGGTGTCGAACAGGCCGTCGGCCACCGATTGGAACAGGCCGGTCGCGGCATCGTCGATGGGGTAGTAGGGCGCCAGACCGTCCTCGTCGTAGAGCCTGCGGCCGGCTGCGGCGTCGATGCCTTGCTGTTTGACGTAGTACGCGTCGATCCAGGCGTCGGAGTTGGTGTCCTTCCAGTTGTTGGCGGCCACCGAGCGGCCGACGAAGTCGCCGATCGCGGCGACCTTGACCGGGTCGTCGAGGCTGTCGCGGCGCACGATCAAGGACTGGATTCCGGTGTTGATTCCCTTGCCGTCGCCCAGGATTGGTGGTTCACCGAGCTGGTAGTACTGGTTGCCCAGCACGATTGCCGCGTCGACGGCGCCGGCCGCGAACGTCGGAACCACCTCGGCGCCGGCCAGTTCCACCGGCTGGATGTCGGTCTTGGGGTCGAGTCCGTGCCGTTTGAGCAGCGCCGCGGTGATCATGTGCCGGCCGGTGCCCGGCGGGTAGGCCACCCGCTTGCCGCGCAGGTCCTCGATGCGTTCCACCCCGCTGTCCGGTTTGGCCACCAGGAAGTAGCCGCCGCTGGTGCCCGGGTTGGCTTGCAGACCGATGACCACCAGGTCGGTGATGCCGTTGTCTACGGCGATCGGGACCGGGGCCTCACCGACCGCGCCGACGTCGGCGGCTCCCGAGCGCAGCGCTTCGATCACCGCGGGTCCGCCGCTGAAGTTGGCGAACTCGACCTCATACGGCGCGTCATGGCCGGCGTCGGAGAGGGTCCAGGGCAGCGACTGGGTGAGGTTCTGTTCGGCCACCACCAGTTTGGTGCCTTCCGGCACGTCGACGGTGCCAGCGATCTGAACCGAATCGATGGCTTGGCCGCCGTCGTCGTCGGAGATGCCGCAGCCGGCGGCCAGCAGCGGAATCGTGAGCAGTACGGGCAGGTTCGGCGCAACGTGCGCAGCAATGACATGTCGGTTCCTCTGCGGAAGGGCTGGTTCGCGGGTGGGCGGGTGGTGCGGGTCAGTCAGCGACGCCGAGTTCGGCCAGCAACCGGCGGCGCAGCTCCAAGAACCTGGGAGCGTCGCGGTTGCGGGGCTTTTCGACGTCCACCGGAACATCCAGCGAGATCGCTCCGTCGGTCAGCACGATCACCCGGTCGGCCAGCAGGATGGCTTCGTCGACGTCGTGGGTCACCAGCAGTACCGCCGGAGTGTGCCGACGACACAGGTCCTGCAGCAGGCCGTGCATCTTGATCCGGGTCAACGCGTCCAACGCGCCGAACGGCTCGTCCAGCAGCAGTAGCTCGGGGTCGCGAACCAGGGCGCGGGCCAAGGCAACTCGCTGGGCTTCACCGCCGGAGAGGGTACGCGGCCACACCTTGGCCTTGTCGGCCAGGTTCACCTCGGCCAGCGCGCGGCGCGCCTGATCGCGCACCGCAGCGGTGGCCGGCAACCCGACTGTGACGTTGGTCAGTACCCGCTGCCACGGCAGCAGCCGCGGATCCTGGAACACGATCGCGCGTCGTTCCGGCACCCGCAGGTAGCCGTCGAAGGCGCCGTCCAGCGCGCCCAGGGCTCGCAGGAACGTGCTCTTGCCGGACCCGCTGCGGCCCAGCAGCGCAACGAACTCGCCGGGCTCGATCTGCAACGTCATCCCGTCCAGGACCACGTTGTCGCCGAAGCTCTTTCGGACATCCTTGGCGATCACCACGGCGCCGGTGATCGCCGGATCGGCCACCGTCTCAGTCACCGTCATAGGCTCGTCTCCAGGTCAGCAGTCGTCCCTCCAGGAACCGCACGATCAGGATGGACAGCAAGCCCAGCACCGCGTACACCGCGATCAACACGAACACCACATCGATCTGGAAGTACTCGCGGGCATCGGTCATCATCCGGCCCAGGCCCTTCTTCGCGTTGATGGTCTCGGCGAAGATCAACGCCAACCAGGACGCGGTGAGCGCCAGCCGCAGACCGATCAGGAAGCCGGGCAGCGAACCGGGCAGGATCACCCGGGTGATCATTTCGCGGCGACCGGCCCCGAACGACCGGGCGGCCTCCACCAGCCCGGCGTCCACGCTGCGGATCGCACTGAAGGTGTTGATGTAGATGGCCACCGCCACCGACAACGCGATCAGCGTCACCTTCGGTACCTCGGAGATGCCGAACCAGACGATCAGCAGCGGCACCAGCGCGAAGTTCGGAATCGCGCGCAGCACCTCCATATTGGCGTCGACGAAGTTCTCACCGATCCGGGACAGGCCGGCGATCAACGCCAAGCCCAGCCCCAGCGTGATGCCGAAGAACAGGCCGTAGCCGACCCGCAGCAGGCTGGTGATCAGATGATCCTGCAGCAATCCGGCGGCCACCAGGTCGATCGCGGCGCGCAGCACCGAACTGGGCGCCGGGACGGTGCGCGGGTCGAAAATGCCGACGCTCGAGCACAGCTGCCACAACGCGACCAACAACACCGGGCCGGTCAGCCGCTGCAGCCAACGCGGGACACTGCGACGGTTGCGTCCGCCGCCGTCGCCGCGGGGGTCGACCAGTGCGCGCGGGCGCGGACCGGACACCCCGGTCTGCGCCCGCTCCAGCACGGTGGCCATCAGGCGGCCCCGAAGAAGTCACCCGAAAGCGATTCGGAGGCTTGCCCGTCCGGGCCGACCGGGATGTCACCGACCAGCGTGATCCGATGCAACACCCGGTCGCCTTCGACGTGCTCGAAGTCGCGCGGCGCCAGGTGCAACGCGGCCCGGTTGTCCCAGAACGCCACACTGCCCGGTTCCCACTTGAACCGCACCGAGTACTCCGGTCGGCCGATCTCCTCGAACAGCAGGTCCAGCAGGTGCCGGCTCTCCCGCGGAGCCAGGTCGACGATCTGACGGGTGAACGACGGGTTGACGTAGACCACCTTCTCGCCGGTGACCGGATGCACCCGCACCACCGGGTGGATGGTGGCCAGCGGGTTGTTGCGGACCAGGTCGCCGATCTTCTCGCTGCTGCGCTCGGCGTTGGCGTCGGAGCCGAACCGGTGCTCGGCGCGCAGGCCGTCGATCAGTTCCCGAACCGGCTGCGACAGACCCTGATACACCGCGGCGGTGTTGACGAACTGGGTGTCGCCACCGTAGGCGGGCACGGTTTCCGCGCGCAGGATGGAATGCGACGGCGGGTTGATCAGCGGCGTGACGTCGGCGTGCCAACCCGGTCCGTTCGGGCTCTGCTTCTTGCGGTACTTGGTGCCGTACCGGTGGTCGTAGGCGGCCGGGGAGACCGTGTGGATCTGCGGGAATCCCGGTGGCGCCGAGTCGC
Source organism: Mycobacterium sp. NGS45 (assembly GCF_059812645.1). Taxonomy (NCBI): domain Bacteria; kingdom Bacillati; phylum Actinomycetota; class Actinomycetes; order Mycobacteriales; family Mycobacteriaceae; genus Mycobacterium; species Mycobacterium sp. NGS45. Next base: position 76,964 of record NZ_JCALDB010000010.1, read on the forward strand.
CTTCATAGGGATGGCCCGGGGTGACGTCGCCGAACTGCGCACCGAACGCGATCTGCGCGGCGTGATCCAAATCCTGGTCCCGGAAGAACACCACCTTCCACTGGTGCAGGGCGTCCTCGATGCCGGCCCGGTCCTCCGGTGAAAGCGGTTCGGACAGGTCGACTCCGGTGATCAAGGCGCCGGTCCAACCTGAGAGCGGACTGACCTTCAGAGCGGTGTGGGCTGTCACTGTCATGCGTCATTCCCTCGAAAGCGTTGCGGATTGCGGTGATCGGAACTTAACCGCAGCGCCCAGCGAGGATCACCCGTTGAAATCGGTGTGAGTGATTTCGGTGCGTTTGGGGGTGCTCACCGCACCCAAACGCACCGAAATCACCGGGTGAGGAACTGCGCGCAGGCGTCGGCGAGGTCCAACAGCGGCTGCGGCACCGCACCGAGTACCAGCGTGACCACGGCGGTCAGACCGATGGTCGCGACGCTCAGCACGCTGGGGGTGACCACCTCGGGTGCCTCCGCGGGCGGGTCGGTGAAGAACATCAGCACGATCACCCGGACGTAGAAGTAGGCGGCGACGGCGCTGGCCAGCACACCGATCACCACCAGCGGGATCGCGCCGCCCTCGGCGGCGGCCTTGAACACCGCGAACTTCGCGACGAAGCCACTGGTCAACGGGATGCCGGCGAACGCGAGCAGAAACAGCGAGAACACCAAACCGACCAGGGGGTGGCGTCGGCCCAGGCCGGCCCACGCGGACATCGCGGTGGCCTCCTCGCCGTGGCGGTCACGCACCACGCTGAGCACCGCGAACGCACCGAGGGTGGAGAACCCGTAGGCGAACAGATAGAACAGCGTGGCCGACAGCCCGGCCTCGTTGAGTGCGATCACACCGAGCAGGATGAAACCGGCGTGCGTGATCGCTGAATAGGCCAGCAGCCGTTTGACATCGCTTTGGGTGACGGCGATGACGGTGGCCACCACCATGGTCAGGATCGCGACCGCCCACAGCACCGGCCGCCACTCGTCACGCAACTCGGGCACCGCCACGTAGCACAGCCGCAGCAGCGCACCGAACGCCGCGATCTTGGTGGCCGCGGCCATGAACCCGGTGATCGGGGTGGGCGCACCCTGATAGACGTCGGGGATCCAGGAGTGGAACGGCACCGCCCCGATCTTGAACAGCAGACCGGACGCGACCAGCGCGGTACCGATCAACGCCAGCGTGGTGTCGCCGTCACCGCGCACTGCGTCGGCGACGGCGGCCAGATCGAAGTTGCCGGACACCCCGTACAGCAGCGCGACCCCGTACAGCAGGAACGCCGAGGAGAACGCGCCCAGCAGGAAGTACTTCAGCGCGGCCTCGTGGGAGAGCAACCGCCGGCGTCGGGCCAGTCCGCACATCAGGTACAGCGGCAGCGAGAGCACCTCGAGCGCGACAAACAGGGTCAGCAGGTCGTTGGCGGCCGGGAACAGCAGCATGCCCCCGACGGCGAACAGCGTCAGCGGGAACACCTCGGTCTGCACCGCTCCGGCGCGCACCGCGGCCTGCTCGGCCACGCTGCCGGCCACCGCCGAGGCCTGCGGCGTGAACGCATCCAAAGTGACTGTGCCCCTGGATGGTTGGGGCTCAGCGGGGCGACGTTCGGCGATGAGCAGTGCGCTCAGCACCGCGATCAGCAGGATGGTGCCCTGCAGGAACAACGTCGGCGGGTCGATCGCGACCGAACCGGACACCGCGGTTTGCCCGGTGCCGCCGTGTAATTCGCGGCCCAACAGCACCACCGCGACCAGCGCGGCCAACAGCCCGACCACCGTCACTGCCAGCTGTGACCGGTACCGGGCGCGGCGCGGCGCGAATGCCTCGATCAGTACGCCGAGCAGCGCGGCCCCGAACACGATCAGCATCGGGGAGAGCTGGACGTATTCGACCGACGGGGCCGGCACCGCAGCGACAAACCTCGTCATTCCTGCGGTCCTTCCGCCAGCCTGGGCGCCGGATCGGTTTCACCGATGCCGCCCAGCGTGTATTCGATCCCCGGGTTGATCACGTCCAGAGCCGGTTTGGGGTAGACGCCCAGTCCGATCAGCAGGGCGATCAACGGCACCACCACCACCAGTTCGCGCGGCACCAGGTCCGAGATGTGCCGGTCGCGCACCGGCCCGGTCATCATCCGCTGATACGCCCACAGCACGTAGATCGCCGAGAGCACCAGCGCGCTGGCCGCCAGCACCGCGAACACCGGATACCGCGGGAACGTGCCGATCAGCACCAGGAACTCACTGATGAACGGTGCCAGCCCGGGCAGCGACAGCGTCGCCAGGCCAGCCACCAGGAATGTCCCGGCCAGCACCGGGGCCACCTGCTGCACCCCGCCGTAATCCTCGATCAACCGGGAACCCTTGCGCGACACCAGGAACCCGGCGATCAGGAACAACGCCGCCGTCGACAAGCCGTGGTTGATCATGTACAGGGTGGAACCGGACTGGCCCTGGCTGGTCATCACGAAGATGCCCAGGATGATGAACCCGAAGTGCGAGATCGAGGTGTAGGCGATCAGCCGCATCACGTCGCGCTGCCCGATCGCGGCCACCGCGCCGTAGACGATGCCGATCACCGCCAACGCCACCACCAGCGGCCGGAACAGCGCCGAGGAATCCGGGAACATCGGCAGGCAGTAGCGCAGCATGCCGAACGTTCCGACCTTGTCCATCACGGCCATCATCAGTACCGCGGTGACCGGGGTGGCCTCCACCGCGGCGTCGGGCAGCCAGCGGTGGAACGGCCACAGCGGGGCCTTGATCGCGAACGCCAGCAGGAAGCCGAGGAAGATCAAATGCATGATGGCCGGGTTGACCACCAGCTCACCCGAGGACACCGCGGCCACGATGGCGCGGAAGTCGAAGGTGCCTGCCGCGAACGCGGTGCTGTTGGCGGTCACCACGTACAGCCCGATCACCGCGGCCAACATGATCAGACCGCCGAACAGGTTGTACAGCAAGAACTTCACCGCGGCCGCCGACCGTCGCTGCCGGTCCGCGCCGAAACCGCCGATCAGGAAGTACATCGGGATCAGCATGGCCTCGAAGAACACGTAGAACAGCAGCACATCCAAGGCGACCAGCGAGATCAGCACCATGCCTTCGACGGCCAGGATCAACGCCACATAGGCGTGTGGACCGCGGCCACCGAGCAGCTTCGGGTCGGCGTCGTTCCAGCCGGCCACCAGCAACAGCGGCACCAGCACCGCGGTGAGCAGCACCAGCGCCAGACCGATACCGTCCACGCCCAGCAGGTAGCCGGTGCCGAACGACGGGATCCACGGGTGCTCCTCGACGAACTGGAACTGCGGCCCGGCCGGGTCGAAACCGACCGCCAGGCAGATCGCCAGCACCAGAACCACCGCGGCCACCGCCAGGCCCGCGGACTTGGCGAAACGTCGTGCCGCCGAAGGCAACACCAGGATGACGGCGGCACCGAGCAGCGGCACCGCCCACAACACGGTCAACACCGGCAGGTCGGTCAGCACGCTCACCACCCCCGCGCCAGCAGGATCGCGCCGACCAGCAGGGCCGCCCCGGCCAGCATCGACAGCGCATAGGAGCGGGCGAACCCGGTCTGGGTCAGCCGCAGCGCGCGGGACCCGCGGGTGATCAGCGCGGCCAGACCGCCGCCGACACCTTCCACACCGACGTCGTCGGCCCGTACCAGTTCCCGGGTGAGCAGCTGACCGGGCCGCATGAACACCGCCTCGTTGAACGCGTCGCCGTACAGGTCGCGCCGGGCCGCGGTGGTCAGCGCCGAAACATCCTGCGGCGCAGTCTGGGCGACGGGTTGGGCGGCGTAGCTGCGCCAGGCGATCGCCACCCCGATCGCCACCACCACCAGCGTGATCGTCGTCATCACCCAGACCGGCACCGCGTGCTGTACGTGGTGGGCACCCACCACCGGTTCGAGCCAATGTTGGAGTCGGCCACCGACGGCCAGCAGCGCGCCGGCCCCCAGCGAACCGATCGCCAGCACGATCATCGGCACCGTCATGCTGGACGGGGATTCATGCGGGTGCGGCGGCGCGCCGGTCTCCGGTGCGGGCTTCCAGCGGCGCTCACCGAAGAAGGTCAACAGCATCACCCGGGTCATGTAGAACGCGGTCAGGCCGGCACCGAGCAGCGCCGCACCGCCGAGTAGCCAGCCGCGCAGACCGCCTGCCGCGAAAGCGGTTTCGATGATCGGGTCCTTGGAGAAGAAGCCGGCGAACGGCGGCACCCCGATGATGGCCAGATAGCCCAGGCCGAAGGTGACGAAGGTGATCGGCATCAGGGTGCGCAGCCCGCCGTAGCGGCGCATGTCGGTCTCGTCGTCCATGGCGTGCATCACCGACCCGGCGCCCAAAAACAGACCGGCCTTGAAGAAGCCGTGCGTGAGCAGGTGCATGATCGCGAATGCGTAACCGGCCGCGCCCAATCCGGCGGCCAGTACCATGTAACCGATCTGGCTCATGGTGGAGGCCGCCAGCGCCTTCTTGATGTCGTCCTTGGCGCAGCCGATGATCGCACCGAACAGCAGCGTGACGGCGCCGACGATCACCACACCGGTTTGCGCGGCCGGCGCCAGGTCGAACACTGGGCCCGACCGCACGATCAGGTAGACACCCGCGGTCACCATGGTGGCGGCGTGGATCAGCGCCGACACCGGCGTCGGGCCCTCCATGGCGTCACCGAGCCAGGACTGCAGGGGCACTTGGGCGCTCTTGGCGCAGGCCGCCAGCAGCAGCAACAGACCGATCGCGGTCAGCGTGCCCTCACCGGCCAGTGCCGCGGTGCCGAACACGCCGGCAAACGAGATGGTGCCCAGTTTGGCGAACATCACCATCAGCGCGATCGACAGCCCGACGTCGCCGACCCGGTTGACCACGAACGCCTTCTTGGCGGCCGTGGCCGCGGTGGGTTTGTGCGACCAGAACCCGATCAGCAGGTAGGACGCCAAACCGACGCCCTCCCAACCGACGTAGAGGCCCAGGTAGTTGTCGGCCAGCACCAGCAGCAGCATGGCCGCCACGAACAGGTTCAGATAGCCGAAGAATCGGCGCCGGCCCGGGTCGTGGGCCATGTAACCGACCGAGTACACGTGGATCAGTGCACCGACGCCGGTGATCAGCAGCACGAAGCACACCGACAGCGCATCGAGTTGCAGCCCGAAGTCCACCCGCAGCGCGGCCACCGGAACCCAGGAGAACAGGCGTTCGTGGATCACCCGCTGCTCGGGGGAGCGGGCCAACAGATCCACGAACAGCTTGGCCGCCCAACCGAATGCCAGCAGCACCGTGGCGCAGCCGAGCAGATGTCCCCAGGAGTTGGTGCGCTTGCCGCCGATCAGCAGCACGGCCGCACCGAACAACGGCAGCAGGAACAACGGGGCCAGCGCCGACATGGTCACCGGCGACTCCCGTTGTCCCGGTTCAGGAACGGTGTGACGATGTCCACCGGCAGCGGGAACACCACCGTCGAGTTCTGGTCGGCGCCCAGCTCCAGCAGCGTCTGCAAGTAGCGCAACTGCAGCGACGCCGGGCTCTTGGACAGTTCCTCGGAGGCCTGCCGCAGTTCGGCCGACGCCTGCAGCTCACCGCGGGCGTTGATCACCTTGGCCCGGCGTTCCCGCTCGGCCTCGGCTTCGCGGGCCATGGCGCGCTGCATGGATTCGGGGATCTCGACGTCCTTGATCTCGACCACCTGCACCTGCACACCCCATTCCTCGGTCTGCTTCTCGATGATGGTCCGCAGGTCGGAGTTGAGGTCCTCACGGTGGGCCAGCAGGGTGTCCAAATCGGCGCGGCCCAGCAGTGAGCGCAGCGTGGTCTGGGCGATCTGCGAGGTGGCCACCGAGTAGTTCTCCACCGCGGTGATCGCGTTGGCCGGGTCGACCACCCGGAACATCACCACGGCGTTGACCCGGGCAGGGACGTTGTCCTTGGTGATCACTTCCTGCGGCGGGATGGTCAGGGTGACCACCCGCAGGTCGACCCGTTCCATTCGGTCCAGCAGCGGAATCAGGACGGTCAGGCCCGGCCCGTACAGCGGGCGCAGCCGGCCGGCCCGAAACACCACGCCGCGTTCGTATTCGCGTAACACCACGACCGACAGCCAGGCCAGCACCGCGAGTACGACGAGGACCAGCGCGGCCACACCCCACCAGATCACCGGGCCCCACGCTCCCGCTGCTGGGATCCCCAGCGGGTCGAGTAGCGGTCGATGGCAGCGGCCACGGCATCCTCCTGGGCGGTGCGCTCGGGCAGGTGTGCCGGAGCGTCGACACGGGTGGTGATCAAGTGCCGGAACAGCGGTGCGGACAGCGCGACGACGAGGACCAGCGCGGTACCGAGCACCAGCAACTCAACCGGTCGGTGTTTCAGCAGCGCTTCGCCGATCACCATGCACGCTGCCAAACCTACGATGGCACAGGCGATTCCGCGGTGGAACCGGCCGGCCTCCGAGTGCGGCCACTCATCGACCTGGCGGCTGATCTCGCGGCCGTGCGAAGACGTGGTGCAGTCCGACTTCACCGGGCAGCCGTTGCACACGGTGGGACGGGCCCGGTACCGCATCACCCGGTTGTTGGCGTCGAACGAGGTGGGCCACAACCATTGGTCCTCCGGACACAACCAGGCGTCGTGATCGCGGTGATAGGTGAAGCCGCCGGCGTGCCAGGCCGCGGCGCGGGTGGAGGCGCGGCGCGCCATCAGGTCGAAACCCCACGCCACGGCCACCAGCGCCAGCGCGTAGCCGGCCACCAACCAGACCGTGATGTCCACCTCGGTCATGGTGTGCCTTCCCGTTCGGCGGCCGCATCCACCGGAATCTCGGTGTAGAGCACGTCTTCCGGGAACTCGTCAGTGCTCGGGCCGCCGAAGAAGTTCCGCACCGCCACCCAGGCGATCCAGATGAACGGCACGATGCCGCCGATGATGAAGATCAAATCGCCGGGCATCCGCATCCACTCCAGCAGCACGTTGCCGGGTTCGGTGATGAAGCCCAGTGAGCGCGCCTCGAAATAGCCGGAGTTGACCGAGTGGTACAGCTGGATCACGCCGAGCGGCAACAAGGTGGCGAACACCATCCAGGCCAGGCCGATGTTCAGGCACCAGAAGCTGCATTTGGCGGCCTTCTCCGGCCACTTGTCGGCCGGGATCGCATAACGCAATGCGAACATCCCCAGCCCGACGGCCAGCATGCCGTACACGCCCATCATCGCCGCGTGACCGTGGTTGGCGGTCAGCGCGGTGCCGATCTGGTAGTAGGACACGATCGGCAGGTTGATCAGGAAGCCGAATACCCCGGCGCCCAGGAAGTTCCAGAAGCCGACGGCCACCAGGAACATCACCGCCCACCGATGCGGGAACGGCTTGGTGTCGGCGGACTGTTGTCGGGAACCCAGGTGCAGGAAGGTCCACGCCTCGACAGTCAGCAGGGTCAGCGGAATGACCTCGGCGGCCGAGAAGAACGCGCCCAACGCCATGTGTTCCACCGGTGTTCCGGAGAAGTACAGATGGTGCATGGTGCCGATCACGCCACCGGCCGAGTACAAGATGATGTCCAAGAAGATGATGCCGATCGCGATGCGTTTGCGCACCACGCCCAGCAGCACGAAGACATAGGCCACCATCACGGTGGTGAACAACTCCAGGAAGTCCTCTACCCACAGGTGCACCACCCAGAACCGCCAGAAGTCGGCGACCGCGAAGTGGGTGTCGCTGCCGGCCAACAGACCGACCGCGTAGAACGCCGGGATGGCCAGGCCGGCGAAGAAGAACAGCCACGGCATGCTGGTCTTGGCTTGTGTTTTCAGGGCCGAGCGCAGGCCGCGGTAGATGATCGCGATCCAGATGAACAGTCCGATCACCAGCAGGATCTGCCAGATCCGGGGCAGGTCGAGGTATTCCCACTGCTGGGAGAACAGCGTGCCTTCTTCGATCACGCCGAACACCGACAGCGCTTCGCTGAGCAGTGAGCCGACCACCACCACGGTGACCGCCCCCAGCAGCCCGTAGACCAGCCAGTGCTGCTTGCGCGGCTCCCTGCGGGTGATGAACGGGGTGAGGAAGATCCCGGCCGCCAGGAACGCCGCCGCGGGCCAGAGCAGCGCCAGCTGCAGATGCCAGGTGCGGGCCAGGTTGTAGGGCAGCAGCTGGGCCAGGTCCAGGCCGAAGAAGCTGGACAGGTCGGCCCGGTAATGCTCGGTGAGCGCGCCGAGCAGGGCTTGGACGAAGAACAGCAGCGAGACGATGATGAAGAACCAGACCGTGGCGCGTTGCGACTTGGTCAGCGTCACCTCGCCGGGCTGGTTGTAGGAGATCATCGGCGCCTCGTTGGCGTGCCAGCCGATCTTCTGGCTCCACCGGCCGTAGACCGCGAACATGATGCCGGTGCCACCGAGCAGGGCCACCAGCGACAACGCAGACCACACGATCAGGTCGGCGGTCGGGCCGTTGTCCACGCGCGGTTCGGCCGGCCAGTTGTTGGTGTAGGTGTAGTTGTGGCCGGGCCGTTCGGCTGCCGCGGCCCACGCGCTCCAGGAGAAGAACGCGGTGAGGTCGTGGATTTCGCCCGGATCGGTGATGAAGTTGGCGCGCAGACCGTTCTTCTTGGCGTCCGGGCCGAAGTAGGTGGCGTAGTGCTGCTGCAACTCCTCGAATGCCTGCACCTGATGGTCGGTGAACTCCAGGGTCTTGGTGGCCTCGTCGAAGCGGTTGGTCCGGAACTCGGCCACCACCGTGTCGTGGATCTGGGTGGCGCCTTCGCTTTCCAGTTGGGCCGCCACGCTTTCGGTGGCCCGCCGCAGGTAGTCGGCGGTGTAATCGGGACCCAGGTAGGCGCCGTGGCCGTGGATGGATCCGTACTGCATCAGGCCGCGGGCCTGGAACAGCTCTTGGCCGCGGGTGATCTGCTCGCCGGTGAACAGTTCCTGCCCGGTCGAGTCGACCACCCGGTCGGGCATCGGCATCGAAGCGGTGTAGGTGCGGTAGGCCAGGATGCCCATCACGAAGAAGCCGAAGATCATCACCAGGGCGACACCCTGAACCCATCCCTTGCCCACCGACTCTTCGAGCCGACTGTTGGGTTCCGCCCCCGATGGATCAGATGTCTTTGTTGCCATGGCGTTTGACCTCCTTAGTCAAGTTCCCCGATGCCCTGCCTGTCAGTGCCGCAACAAGTGTGCGTCGTCGACGTTCGCGCTGCGTCGTGTTCGGTAGATCGTCATGATGATGGCCAGCCCGACCACCACTTCGCAGGCCGCGACCACCATGGTGAAGAACGCCACCACCTGCCCGTCCAGGTTGCCGTGCACCCGGGAGAACGTGACGAACGCCAGGTTGCAGGCATTGAGCATCAGTTCGATGCACATGAACATCACGATCGCGGTGCGGCGTAGCAGCACGCCGGCCGCGCCGATGGTGAACAGCAGCGCCGAAAGGTACAGGTAGGCATTTGGACTCATGATCGCTCCTCGGGCTGACTGCGGGGCACCAGCAGCGGGTTGACCGAGATCGCAGCATCGGAACCGTCCGGCAACCGGGCTGGCACGTCGACGGCGTTGCTCCGGGCATACACGCCCGACGCCGGCAGCGTGCTGGGCCGGCTGTCCGGGTCATCGAGGTTGCGGAACCGTTCGGTGGCCAGTTCGCGCTGGGATTTGCGTCGCTCGAAGCGTTCTCGGTGCGCCAGCACCATGGCGCCGAGCGCGGCGGTGATCAGCAGCGCGCTGGTCAGTTCGAACGCCCACAGGTAGCGGGTGAAGATCAGGATCGCCAGACCTTCGACGTTGCCGCCGGCGTTGGCCTCATCCAGGCCGACGACCCCGGTGGTGGCGGCCGTGCCGATGCCGGCGATCAGCAGCAGGCCGAAACCCAATCCGGCGACCACCGCGGCCACCCGCTGTCCGCGCAAGGTTTCCACCAGGGAGTCCGCCGAATCCACGCCGATCAGCATCAGCACGAACAGGAACAGCATCATCACCGCACCGGTGTAGACCACCACCTGCACCACGCCGAGGAACAGCGCGCCCTGGCTGACGTAGATCAGCGCGAGACTGATCATGGTGGCGGCCAAGAAGATTGCTGAGTACACCGCCTTGGGTGCGGCGACCACGCCCAAGGCGCCGAGCACCGCGATCCCAGCCAGGATCCAGAACACCACCTGCTCGGCTGTCATCGGCGTAACTCGCCGCCGGCCTTGACGTGGCCCAGGTAGTAGTCGTCGTCGGTGGCGCCGTCGACCATCGGGTGCGGCGCAGCGGTCATACCCGGCTGCAGCGGGGCCAGCAGCTGCTCCTTGTCGTAGATCATCTTCGAGCGGTTGTCGCCGGCCATCTCGTAGTCGTTGGTCATGGTCAGGGCCCGGGTGGGGCAGGCCTCGATGCACAACCCGCAGCCGATGCAGCGCAGATAGTTGATCTGGTACACCCGGCCGTAGCGTTCGCCGGGGGAGTAGCGCTCACCGTCGGTGTTGTCGGCTCCCTCGACGTAGATGGCGTCGGCCGGGCAGGCCCACGCGCACAGCTCGCAGCCGATGCACTTCTCCAGTCCGTCCGGATGCCGATTGAGTTGGTGCCGGCCGTGATAGCGCGGCTGCGCGGGGCGCTTTCCCTCCGGATACTGTTCGGTAATCGGTCGTTTGAACATCGACGAGAACGTGATACCGAAACCGGCGATGGCGTCGAGCAGCTTAGACATGTGCCTCCTCCTTGCCAGGTAGCGGCGGTACCGGGAAGCCACCGGCGGATCCGGTGGCAGGGATCTCGGCGCGGGCCCGACGACGACGGGCCCGGTTGCGGGCGATGACGTAGGCCGCCACCAATGTGGCGGCGACGAAGAATCCGGCGTTGATCGCGACCGTGGTCCACGGCCCGGCGCCGTGCATGCCCAAGGTCTTGGTGATCGACACCGTCATGATCCAGGCCAGCGACACCGGGATCAGCACCCGCCAGCCCAGCGCCATGAACTGGTCGTAGCGCAAACGGGGCAGGGTGGCGCGCAGCCACATGTAGAAGAACAGGAAACCCCAGACCTTGGCGACGAACCAGATCAGCGGCCACCAGCCGGAATTCGCGCCGTCGATCAGGCTGATCGGCCACGGCGCCTGCCAGCCGCCGAGGAACATGGTGGCCGCCAACGCGGACACCGTGGTCATGTTCACGTACTCGGCCAGCATGAACATGGCGAACTTCAAACTCGAGTACTCGGTGTGGAAGCCACCCACGAGTTCGCCTTCGGCCTCGGGCAGATCGAATGGGGCGCGGTTGGTTTCGCCGACCATCGAGATCACGTACACCACGAATGACGGCAGCAGCAGCACCGCGAACCAGGTGCGTTGCTGGCCGGCGACGATCCCGGAGGTGGACATGGTGCCGGCGTAGAGGAACACCGTCACGAAGGACAGCGCCATCGCGATCTCGTAGGAGATCACCTGTGCAGAAGACCGCAATCCGCCCAGCAGCGGATAGGTGGACCCGGAGGACCAGCCGGCCAACACGATCCCGTACACGCCGATCGACGTGACGGCCAATACGTAGAGCACCGCGACCGGCATGTCGGTCAGTTGCAACGGGGTGTGGTGGCCGAACATCGACACCACCGGACCCATCGGGATCACCGCGAACGCCAAGATGGCCGGGATCACCGCGATCACCGGTGCCATCAGGTAGATCGGCTTGTCCACACCGGCCGGGACCAATCCCTCCTTGAGCGCCAGTTTGACGCCGTCGGCCAGCGACTGCAGCAACCCGAACGGGCCGACCCGGTTGGGTCCGAAGCGCAACTGCATGCGCCCCAACACTTTCCGTTCCACCAGGATCGCCACCAGCACGGTCAGCACCAGGAACCCGAAGATGCCCACCGATTTGATCAGCATCAGCCACCACGGGTCGTGGCCGAAGATGGTCGGATCCGGATAGCTCATGACGGCTCTCCTCGGCGCAGCTGCACGACGGCGCCCGCGGTCACCCCGAGCTGAGCGTGCACGGCGCTGCCCGGTGAGTTCATCGGCAACCACACCACCCGGTCGGGCATCTCGGTGACCGTGAGCGGCAGGCTGATCTCACCGCGCTCGGTCGCGACCACCACGATGTCGCCGTCGTCGGCGCCGATCTCGGCTGCGGTGGCCGCCGAGCACCGCGCAATCGGCGGCCGGGCGGTGCCGGCCAGGTACGGTTCGCCGTCTTGTAGTCGGCCGGCGTCGAGCAGCAGTCGCCAGGTCGCCAGCACCGCCGTGCCGGGTGCCGTGGTGGGCGCCGCGGCCGCGACGACGGTCGGGTCGGCTGGGCGTGGCCCGGTCCAACTGGTGTCGGTACCACCCACATCGAGGTCCACGCCGAGCTCGTCGGCCAGCGTCTGCAGCACCCGGGCATCGGAGGTGGCGGTGCCGCTCAGGGCGGGGCCGAACGGGCGGGCGCGGCCCTCCCAGTCGATGAACGTCCCGGCCTTCTCAGCCACCGGCGCGACCGGGAACACCACGTCGGCGTGCGCGGTGACCGCGCTTTCCCGCAGTTCCAGGCTGACCACGAACGGCGCGGCCTGCAACCCCTGGCGCGCCGCATCCGGATCGGGCAGGTCGGCGAGTTCGACGCCGCCGATCAACAGTGCGCGCAACTGGCCGGCGGCGGCCGCGGCCAGGATGGCCGTGGTGTCTCGGCCCGGTGTGTCCGGCAGCTCGTCGACGTGCCACACCTCGGTCATCGCGGTGCGCGCGGCCGGATCGGCGACCGGATGGCCGCCGGCGAACAGGTTGGGCAGGCACCCGGCGTCCAGCGCCGCGCGCTCCCCGGCGCGCCGCGGGATCCAGGCCAGCCGGGCGCCGGTGGCATCCGCCAGCCGCGCGGCCGCCGAGTAGGCACCCGGGCTGGCGGCCAGCCGTTCACCGACCAAAATGATGGCCCCGCCCGGTAATTCGCCGGCCAGTTGGTCCAGGGCTGCGGCTTCCTGGCCGGGCGGGGTCGGCACCAGTCGGGCGTTGCACTTGGCCAGTCCGCGGCCGGCGAACGGCGCGATGGCCCACACCGGCAGGTTGTTCTTGCGGACTGCCTTGCGCATCCGCAGGAACACGATCGGTGATTCCTCTTCCGGTTCCAAGCCGGCCAGCAAGACCGCCGGCGCGGTTTCCAGGTCGGCGTAACTCACCGTCACCGGGGTGCCGGCGATCCGGCTGGCCAAGAAGTCGGCCTCCTCGGCCGAGTGGGCACGCGCCCGGAAATCGATATCGTTGGTGTTCAGCGCGATTCGCGCGAACCGGCTGTAGGCGCGGGCGTCTTCGGCGGTCAGCCGGCCGCCGACCAGCACCCCGGTGTTGCCGGCCGCGGCCGCCAAGCCGGCACCGGCCACCGCGATGGCCTCCGACCAGGACGCCGGGCGCAGCGAGCCGTCGTCGTCGCGCAGCATCGGGGTCTGGATGCGGTCACCGACCGTGGCGTATTTGAACGCGAAGCGGCCCTTGTCGCAGTTCCATTCCTCGTTGACTTCCGGGTCGTCACCGGCCAATCGGCGCATCACCTTGCCGCGCCGGTGGTCGGTGCGTTGCGCACACCCTGAGGCGCAGTGCTCGCACACGCTGGGCGTGGACACCAGATCGAACGGCCGGGCCCGGAACCGGTAGGCGGCGCTGGTCAGCGCACCGACCGGGCAGATCTGCACGGTGTTGCCGGAGAAGTACGAGTCCAGCGCCTCGCCGGGAGCGATGCCGACCTGCTGCAGCGCGCCGCGTTCCAGCAGCTCGATGAACGGATCGCCGGCGATCTGATTGGAGAACCGGGTGCACCGTGCGCACAGCACGCAGCGTTCGCGGTCCAACAGGATCTGCGCTGACAGGTTGATCGGTTTCGGGAACGTGCGTTTGACGTCGTCGAACCGGGTTTCGGGGCGGCCGTTGGACATTGCCTGGTTCTGCAGTGGGCATTCACCGCCCTTGTCGCACACCGGACAGTCCAACGGGTGGTTGATCAGCAGCAGTTCCATCACACCGTGTTGGGCCTTGTCGGCGGCTTCGCTGGTGTGCTGGGTGCGCACCACCATGTCCGGTGTCACCGTGACGGTGCACGACGCCATCGGCTTGCGCTGGCCTTCGATCTCCACCAGGCATTGCCGGCAGGCCCCGACCGGGTCGAGCAGCGGATGATCGCAGAACCGGGGGATCTGCACGCCGATCAGTTCGGCGGCGCGAATCAGCAAGGTGCCGGCCGGAACTGAGACCTGCTGGTCGTCGATGGTCAGGGTCACCAACTCGACCGGCGGTGCGTCCCGGTTCGGCTCGGTGGTGGTCATACGCCGACTCCTTCCGGTGCGCCCAGCATCGAGGCGTACGGGTCGAACGGGCAGCCGCCGTCCAGGTGCGCTTCGTATTCGGCGCGGAACCACTTGATCGAACTCATCACCGGGGTGGCCGCACCGTCACCGAGCGCGCAGAACGACTTGCCGAAGACGGTGTCGGCGATGTCGAGCAGCTTGTCGATGTCCTCGCGGGTGCCGGCTCCGGTCTCCAGCCGGTCGTAGATCTGGCGTAGCCAGTAGGTGCCTTCGCGACACGGTGTGCACTTGCCGCAGGATTCGTGCGCGTAGAACTGCGACCAGCGCCGCACCGCGCGCACCACGCAGGTGGTCTCGTCGAAGATCTGCAGCGCCTTGGTGCCCAACATCGAGCCCACCCCGGCCATACCCTCGTAATCCAGTGGTACGTCCAGGTGTTCGGCGGTCAGCAGCGGCGTCGACGAACCACCCGGGGTCCAGAATTTCAATTCGTGGCCCTTGCGGACACCGCCGGCGTACGACAGCAACTCGCGCAACGTGATGCCCAGCGGCGCCTCGTACTGACCCGGCGTGGTGACGTGCCCGGACAGCGAATACAGCGTGAAGCCGGGGGAGCGTTCCGAGCCCATCGACTTGAACCAGTCCACACCGCCGAGCACCACCGGCGGCACCGAAGCGATCGATTCCACGTTGTTCACCACGGTGGGGCAGGCGTACAGACCGGCGACCGCGGGGAACGGCGGCCGTAGTCGGGGTTGGCCGCGTCGGCCCTCCAGCGAATCCAGCAGCGCGGTCTCCTCACCGCAGATGTAGGCACCCGCACCGGCGTGCACGATGAGGTCGAGATCGAAACCGGATCCGCAGATGTCGGTGCCCAGGTAGCCGGCCGCATACGCTTCGGCGACGGCGGCTTGCAGTCGGCGCAACACCGGAACGACCTCACCGCGCAGATAGATGAACGCGTGCCGGGCCCGGATTGCATACGCCGCGATGATCGCCCCTTCGATCAGGAAGTGCGGCGTGGTCAGCATCAGCGGAATGTCCTTGCAGGTACCGGGTTCGGACTCGTCGGCGTTGACCACCAGGTAGTGCGGTTTGGCTCCCGCGCCGGTGTCGTCCTGCGGGATGAACGACCATTTGGTGCCGGTGGGGAATCCCGCGCCGCCGCGACCGCGCAGGCCGGAATCCTTGACCAGCGCGATGACGTCGTCCGGCGCCATCGCCAGCGCCTTGGGTAGCGCGCGGTAACCGTCGTGGCGCAGATAGGTTTCCAGGGTCCACGGCTGTTCGGCGTCCCAGAACCGGCTCAGCACCGGGGTCAACGGCGTCATTGTTGTGCTCCGTCGCCGTTGCGCCGAGACTTGTCCGGCTCGAGTGAGGAATCTGGTACACCACCCGTGCCGAGTGAGGAGTCAGGCACAGGTGCACTCGCACTTTGTGTGCGTGATTCCTCACTCGGGCCTGAGCTGCTACGTGATTCCTCACTCGACGCCGAATCTGTGCCGGATTCCGCACTCGCGACGCCGGCGTTACCTGGTTCCGCACTCGCGACGTTGGTCGTACCGGATCCCGCACTTGCGGGGAAGGCCGAGTCGAAACCCAACGCCTGGGCCACCCGCAAGCCGGCCAACGTCGCGGTCGTGGTGCCCGGGCCGTCGGCGGGCCGATCCGGATCGCCAAGCCCGGCCAGGGTGCGGGCCGTCTCGGCGAACGGGCACACCGTCCCACCGCGGGTGGCCACAACCTGTTCACCGGAGCGCAGCGCGTCCACCAGACCTGTTGCCGAGGAGGGGGTTTGGTTGTCGAAGAACTCCCAGTTCACCATCACCACCGGCGCGTAGTCGCAGGCCGCGTTGCATTCGATGTGTTCCAGCGTGATCTGGTCGTCATCGGTGGTCTGACCGGCCGCGATGCCGAGATGGTTCTCCAGGGATTCCAGAATCGCGTCCCCACCCATGATGGCGCACAGCGTGTTGGTGCAGACCCCGACCAGATACTGCCCGGTCGGGGTGCGCCGGTACATCGAGTAGAACGTCGCCACCGCGGTGACCTCGGCATCGGTGAGGTCGAGTTGCCTGGCGCAGAACGAGATTCCGGCGGCACTGACGTAACCGTCCTGGGCCTGCACCAGGTGCAGCAGCGGCAGCAGCGCAGAACGCGGGTGCGGATAGCGGGCGATGATGACCGCGGCATCCGCGGCCAGCCGATGTTCGATCTCCGACTCGTAGGTCAGCGGCCCGCCGATCGGCGGCCCCGGTTCATCCGGGCGGGGACCCAGCGTCAGATCGATGATGTGATGCGTATCGGTCATCCCCGGGCTCCGTTCTGTGTCCGCACGATCACCGATCCACCCCGCCCATCACTGGGTCGATCGAAGCGACCGCGGAGATCACGTCGGCGACCATGCCGCCTTCGCACATCGCCGCCACCGCTTGCAGATTCGTGAACGACGGGTCGCGGTAATGCACCCGGTAGGGCCGGGTACCGCCGTCGGAAACCATGTGCACACCGAGTTCGCCGCGCGGCGACTCGACGGCGATGTAGCACTGCCCGGCCGGCACCCGGAAGCCCTCGGTGACGATCTTGAAGTGGTGGATCAGCCCTTCCATCGACTTGCCCATGATCTTGGCGATGTGCTTGGGGCTGTTGCCCAAACCGTCGGACCCGAGCTCGAGGTCAGCCGGCCAGGCCAGCTTCTTGTCGTCGATCATCACCGGCCCCGGCTCGAGCCGGTCCAGACATTGCTGCACGATCCGCAATGACTGGTACATCTCCTCCACCCGGATGACGTAGCGGTCATAGCAGTCGGAGTTCGTGCCGGTGATCACGTCGAACTCGTAATCCTGGTAGTCGCAATAGGGTTGGGCCTTGCGCAGATCCAGCGGCAGGCCGGTGGAGCGCAGCACCGGCCCGGTGATGCCCAGGGCCATGCAGCCGGCCAGGTCCAGGTAGCCGATGTCACGGGTGCGGGCCTTCCAGATCGCGTTCTCCCGCAACAGGTTGTCCAGATCGGCGAGCTGCTGCGGCAGCGCCGCGCAGAGCGCACGCACCCGTTCGATTCCGTCGTCGGGAAGATCCATGGCCAGCCCGCCGGGACGGATGTAGGCGTGGTTCATCCGCAGACCGGTGATCGCCTCGAACACGGTCAGGATCTCTTCGCGGGCGCGGAAACCGTAGAACATTGCGCTCATCGCGCCGAGCTCCATTCCGCCGGTGGCCAAGGCCACCAGATGGCTGGAGATCCGGTTGAGCTCCATCAGCATCACCCGCACCACGGTGGCGCGTTGCGGGATGTCGTCGGTGATGCCGAGCAGCTTCTCCACGCCCAGGCAGTAGGCGGTCTCGTTGAAGAACGGCGACAGATAGTCCATCCGGGTGACGAAGGTGACGCCCTGGGTCCAGTTGCGGTACTCCAGGTTCTTCTCGATACCGGTGTGCAGATAGCCGATGCCGCAGCGGGCTTCGACGACGGTTTCGCCCTCGATCTCCAGGATCAACCGCAGCACGCCGTGCGTGGAAGGGTGCTGCGGGCCCATGTTCACCACGATGCGTTCACTGGCCGCCGACTCGCGCGCCAACGCGACGATGTCGTCCCAGTCCTGTCCGCCGAGCGTGACGACGTTTTCGGTGTCGGTCATTTAGTTGTACGCCCTCCGCTCATCGGGCGGTGGGATGCGCGCACCGTGGTATTCGACCGGGACGCCGCCGAGCGGGTAGTCCTTGCGCTGCGGGTGTCCGACCCAGTCGTCGGGCATCTCGATGCGGGTCAAACCGGGATGGCCGTCGAACACGATGCCGAAGAAGTCGTAGGTTTCGCGTTCGTGCCAGTCGGTGGTGGGGTAAACGCCGTACAGCGAGGGGATGTGCGGATCATCATCTGGGCAGGCCACTTCGAGGTTGATCCGCCGGTTGTGCGTCACCGACATCAACGGATAGAACGCCTGCAGCTCGCGGCCGTGCTGTTCGGGGTAGTGCACCCCGGATACCCCGCTGCACAACTCGAAACGCAGTGCGGCGTCGTCGCGCAGGGTGCGCGCGACGGTGAGCAGTTGGCTGCGTTCGATGTCCAACGTGAGTTGACCGCCGTGCACGACGATGCGCTGCACCGCGGTGTCGAAGACCGCACCGAGCACTTCGGCGAGCCGGTCGACGACGTCATCGAAATAGCCGCCGTAGGGGCGCGGGGAGCTGCCCGGCAGGGTGACCTCGGTGATCAGCCGGCCGTATCCGGACGTGTCGCCGCTGCCTTCGACGCCGAACATGCCGCGGCGCAGTCCGATTACCTCCGGGGAGTGCTGCTCGGTCATCGCAACAACCCCTTGAGTTCCAGTGTGGTGGGGGCGGCCAGCGCGGCCTGTTCGGTCGCGGCGATCACCTCGTCGCGGTGTACCCCGAGCGGCATCTCGGCGATCTTGGCGTGCAGCATCAAGATGGCGTTGAGCAGCATCTCGGGCCGCGGCGGGCAGCCGGGCAGGTAGATGTCGACCGGCACCACGTGATCGACGCCCTGGACTATCGCGTAGTTGTTGAACATTCCACCCGAGGACGCGCACACGCCCATCGACAGCACCCACTTGGGTTCGACCATCTGGTCGTAGACCTGGCGCAGCACCGGCGCCATCTTCTGGCTGACCCGGCCCGCCACGATCATCAGGTCGGCCTGCCGCGGGGTGGCCGAGAAGCGCTCCATGCCGAACCGGGCGATGTCGAAGCGGGGACTGGCGGTGGACATCATCTCGATGGCGCAGCAGGCCAACCCGAAGGTCGCCGGCCACAGCGAACCCTTGCGGACGTACCCGGCCACCTTCTCGACGGTGGTCAGCAGGATGCCGCCGGGGAGTTGTTCTTCTAGTCCCAATCCAACCCACCCCTTCGCCACACATAGGCGTAGGCGATGAAGACCGCGCCCATGAACAGCAGCATCTCGATCAGCGCGAACAGGCCGAGCTGGCCGAATGTGACGGCCCACGGGTAGAGGAACACGATCTCGATGTCGAAGACGATGAACAACATCGCGGTCAGATAGAACTTGATCGGGAAACGGCCCGTCCCGAGCGGCTGCTGAGCAGGCTCGATACCGCATTCGTAGGCGTCCAGCTTGGCCCGGTTGTAGCGGCGCGGGCCGATCAGCAGCGCGATCCCGACCGACCCCACCGCGAACGCGGCGGCGATCGTTCCGAGGATCAAGATCGGTAGGTAGAGATCCATGCTCCCTCGCTCGGGCTGTCGATGTGAGCTAACACACACACTAGCGATCTTGACCGGAACCTTCGAGCATTTTGGCTACTATTTGGGCACGTGTTCGGCCGAATCCTCTTCGGTGTGAAGAGCGAAGTGCCGCAGTAATTTTCGCGTTGCTGGACGCGGTCCGGGAGGGTTCTAGCGGGTCGGCGTGCGGAGCAGGCCGACCACCGTTTCGCCGAGCCGGATCGGGTCGATCGGCTGCGGCACCGCGGCCTCGGCGCGCGACCAGTGGGCCAGCCAGGCGTCGTCGGCGCGGCCGGTGAGCACCAGCACCGGCGGGCAGTCGACGATTTCGTCCTTGAGTTGCTTGGCGATGCCCAGGCCGCCGGCCGGGGTGGCCTCGCCGTCCAGGATCACCAGGTCGATGCCGCCGCGGTCGAGTTCTGCGATCACGACGGGGGCGGTGGCGACCTCCAGATAGCTCAGCTCGGGCAGGTCGGGATGCACGCGTTTGCCCAGTGCCAACATCACTTGTTCGCGGGTGCGGTGGTTGTCGCTGTAGACCAGAACCCGCAGAGGACCGGCTGCCACGGCTTCAGGCTACGTGCAAACTCGTTAGTGTCAGGGCGTTTTCGGCCTCGGTCAGCGTGGCGCACCGTGCGGCACCAGGCCGTTGACGACGTCAGCCAGCCCGGCAAACCCGGTGGCCGCGGCCATCTGGGCCGCGATCCGCCTGCTGGCCTGCCGGTAGGGCGGCTGATCCAAGACCGCCAGGATGGCGTGCCGGAGTGCCCCGTGACCTGCACGATCGCGTCGGCTCAGCGGTCCAGTCCGTTCGACGGTGACGTTTCATTCGTCCTGGTTAGCAGTGGTGGACGGCGGTCAGCCGGTGCCGACCAGGGTGCGCGTTTGACCGTTCAGCGGATCGGGGCCCGGGCCGGGATGGGTCTGCTCAGAGCAGCGGCGCCATGTCCTTGGGGTCGAAGTACTCGTCGATGCGGCTGATCAATCCGTTTTCCGCGAGCTTGACCACGATGCACACCCGCATCGCGATCGTGTTGCCGTTGGTTCCGGTGGCATGCAGAACGTGTTGCTGGACGAATCCGGACTCGAACACCTGCCGATCCAGAATCTGATAGCGGCGCTTGGCGGTTCGGTTGATGAACCAGCAGATCACCCGGTAGGCCCGCTGATAGTCATTGTCGGCGGCATCGCCGGAGTGCCACACCGCGATGTCGTCGTCCCAGATCTCTTCGACCATCGCGACGTCGCCGTGCTCGATGGCGCGAAACAGCGTGTCGGCGACGTCGCGGATGGCCGGTTCGTCGGTGACGGACATACCCGGTCCTATTCGTCGTGGTAGCCCGGATGGGCTGCGCTCAACCTATGGCTTACCACCGTGCGCAGACACCGGAGCGCGTCCTGGGCCCGGTCATCGAGCGCGCCGGCGCGGATCGCCCCGGCCAGCCCGGCCTCATCGGAAAAGCCCAGCTCGGCGAGGGCCGCGGTGACCTGCACGCCGCCGTCGTCCTGCAGCTCGCGCACCACCATGCGCAGGGCGTTGGCGGCGACCCGCGCATGGAAGTTGACCTGACCCTCGGTCGCGCCCCGCACGTCGGCGTCCAGGAAGTCGGCGACGGCGTCGACCAGTTCGGCCGCCGTCGGACGACCGTGCCACGTCGGAGCCGGAGCGGCCGGCGATCCGCCGGGGTCCGGTACCGGCGGGGCATCCAGCAGGTTGAGCAGGTCCCACTCGGTTTCGCAGACCCGCCGCCCGATCGTGGCCAGTTCCACCGACGGGCTCTGCCCGGACAGGTGCCGCTCGGCTTGGAAGCGACAGATCACGCCCCAGCGCAGCGTGGCCAGCACCAGCCACCACCGGAACTCGTCGGCATCGACGTGCTCGCCACCGGCCTGCGCATAGGCGTCCAGGAAGTCCGCGATGCTGCCCAGCCCGCCGGCGTCTTGGGTCTTGGGCGCACCGAAGCGCCAGGCCCGGATGCAAAACCAGGCCAGGTCTTCGCGCGGGTCCCCGGCGTGCACCAACTCCCAGTCCAGCACCGCGGCCAGGCGGGCGCCGTCGATGATCAGGTTGCCCATCCGGAAGTCACCGTGCACCAAGGTGGCGGGCCGGGTGGGCGGCGGGTGCCGGTCGAGCCAGCGGAACGCCCACTCGAAGGTGGCCGTGGTATCGCCCATGGCGTCGAGTTCGGCACGCCACTGCGCCACCGGATCGACGGGTTGCAGGCCGGCTTGCGCGGGATCGGCGCGGTGGATCAGCGCCAGCGCCGCCGCGCATTGCCGCAGCAGATCGGCGCGGCCGCCGTCGTCGAGGCCGCGGTAGATCCGCCGGACGATGGTCTCACCGGAGATCTCGGCACAGATCAGATACGGATTACCCAGCGGCTCAGTGGTATTCGAGGCGGTCAGGATCTGCGGGACCGGGGCACCCTGGGCGGCGGCCAGCGTCTGCACCCGGGCCTCCAACTCCATGCCGGCGTGCACCTCGTCGGGCGGTCCGGTGCGCAGAATCAGCCGGCGCGCACCGTCGGCGGTGCCGGCGGTGAATGCCCACGTGGTCCGACTGGCTCCGCCGGTCAGCCGAGTCAGGTCACTGACCTGCACGTCCGCACCCAGGACCGGGCGCAGCACCGTGGTCAGGGCCGCGCTGAGTTCGGTTGTGTCGTCGCTCATTTGCGCCCGAACTTGAGCATCCGCTGGGCCACTCGGCGGATCTGGATTTCCTCGGCGCCCTCGGTGATCCGGTAGCGGCGGTGGTGCCGGTAGATGTGCTCGAACGGCTCGTGCCGGCTGTAGCCGATGCCGCCGTGGATCTGCATGGCCCGGTCGGCGGCCTCACAGACCAGTCGGTTGGCCCGGTAGTTGGCCATCGACACCTTGTCCGAGACCTCCATGTGGTGGTCGCGGTCCAGATGCCAGGCCGCGTAATAGACGAGCAGCCGCACCATCTGGGCTTCGGTCTGCAGTTCGGCCAATGGCCACTGCACTGCCTGGTTCGCCGACAGCGGCTTGCCGAACACGATCCGCTGCCCGGCGTAGTCGGCGGCGCGGTCGATGCAATACTGCGCGGCACCCAAACTGGAGGCGGCCTGCCGAATCCGGTTCTCGTGCAGGAATGTCTGGCCGACCTCGAGTCCGTGGTCCACCTCGCCGAGTACCGCGTCGGCGGGCACCCGCACATCGGTGAGGGTCACCTCGCCGTGGTCGCTGGGCATGTTGAAGGTCCACCAGTAGTAGGGGACCTCGAAACCCGGGGTGTCGGTAGGCACCAGGAAGGCGGTGATGCCGACGGCCTGACCGTCTTCACCGGAGGTGCGCGCGAAGATCAGGTCGTGGGTGGCGCGGTGCACACCGGTGTTCCAGCGTTTGGTGCCGTTGATCACCCAGTGGTCGCCGTCGAGCACCGCGCGGGTCTCCATCCAGGTGGCGTCGCTGCCGTGGTCGGGCTCGGTCAGCCCGAACGCCATCGACCGCTGCCCGGTGAGCATCGCCTCGATCCATTCGGCCTTCTGGGCCTCGGTACCGAACCGGCTCATCATGATCACCTGCGGGAAGTTGCCGACGATCGAGGACTCGTCCTGCAGGTCATTGTGCAGACCAAGACCCTTGTGCGCCAAATGTTCCCGGATCACCGCCATGTCCAGGTTGGAGCCGTCGCGGCCGCCGAACTCACTGGGCAGGCCGTAGCGCAGCCAACCCGCGGCATCGGCGCGCCGACGCATCTCGTCGAGCAGATCCTCCCACTCGCGCCGGGGGATGCCGCCGTTGTCCAGGTCGGTGCGGGCGAACTCCCGGCGCCGGTCGAAGTACTGCATGTTCTCGCGTTCCAGCGGCTTGATCTCGGCCTCGATGAATGCGTCCATCTCGGCCAGCAGGCCCGGAAGATGTTCGGGTAGCGCGAAATCCACGATGATCAGCTCCTAATGTCCGTACAGCGTCGTCTTCCAGATGGTGGCCAAAGTTCGTACCGCGTCTTCGTCGGTGGTGTGCACGCCCAGTTTCGCGGCGTCAGCGCGAAGATAGACGGTGGTGAAGCTTTCGAACAGCATCGCGATTGCCAGTGCGACGTGGTCCGGGTCCAGGTCCTGGCTGAACCCCTGTTCCTGGGCGCGTAGTGCCGAGGCCCGCACGATGTCCATGCCGAACCGACGAAACTCGTTCTGCACCTCGGCGAACCGGGGTTGGGTGGCACCGAGCTGCGCGACGGCGATCATGATCCCGAGGTTCTGCTTGAAGATGTTCCAGTAGCCGGTGACCATGGTGGTGAAGAAGTCGCTGTCCTGCGGTGAGTCCGGCAGTGGCACCGGCAGTCCGGCGAGCACGTCGTGCAGGAACGATTCGGCCAGGTTGGCCAGCAGGTCTTCCTTGTCGTCGAAGTAGCGGTAGAACACCGCCGCGGACTTGCCGGCCGCCGAGGTGATGTCGGCCAGCGTGGTGCCGTGAAACCCTCTCTCCGCGAAGAGCTTGCGCGCGGCCTGCTCGAGCGCATCGCGGGTCTGCCGGCCCTTGGCCGACAGCGGCGCGTTCACCTCCGGCACGGCTCCGGCCGCCTAGCCGAGGATCCGGTCCCCGGCGCGCAGCAGCGCGCTGGGCAGTTCGTGGCCGACCAGCCGTTGGGCGACGGCGGCGGCCTCGATGGTCTTGGCGATGTCGACGTCGACGCCGATGTCACTGTCGCGCAACAGATACGCCAGGTCCTCGGTGGCGATGTTGCCGGTGGCGCCCGGCGCGAACGGGCACCCGCCCAGTCCGCCGACCGAGGCATCCAGCCGGGTCACACCGGACTGCACCGCGGCGTACGCGCAGGCCAATCCGGCGCCGCGGGTGTTGTGGAAGTGCGCACCCAGTGGAATGTCACCGATCAGCGGCCGGGTCGCGGCGATCAGCGAACTCACTCGCCGCGGGGTGGCGGTGCCGATGGTGTCGGCCAACGCGATCCGGTCCACGCCGAGTTCGGCGGCGGCGGTCACCACCTCGAGGGTGCGCGCCTGCGGGGTCGGCCCTTCGAACGGGCAGTCCCAGGCGATCGCGACGATCACCTCGACACTGGCGCCACTGTCATGGGCGATGCGGGTGACGTCGGCGATCGCGGCGGTGGCCTCGGCGGTGTCGCGGCCCACGTTGGCCCGGCTGTGCGAATCCGAAGCCGACACCACGTATTCGATCGAGGTCAGCCCGGCGGCCAGCGCCCGCTTGGCGCCGTTGGGACTGGCGACCAGCGCGGAGAACTCGACGGTGTCGAAGCGTGCGAGTTCGGCGGCCAGCTCGGCGGCGTCGGCCAGCGCGGGCACCTTCGACGGTGACACGAACGCAGTGGCCTCCACCTCCCGCACGCCGGTCGCCACGATGGCTTCCAGCAACTCCACCTTGGCCGCCAGCGGCAGTGGGTCCTCGAGTTGCAGGCCGTCGCGCAGACAGACCTCGCGGATCGTGACGTGGTTGGGCAGTTCCATCACAGCACCCCCTCGGCGTGCAGGGTTTCCAGTTCCTCGGCGCTGCGTCCGAGCAACTCCTGGTACACCTCGGTGTTGTGTTGGCCCGGGCGTGCCGAGCCGGCGAAGCGGATGGTGCCGGGGGATTCGGAAAGCACCGGAACCACACCCGGGCCCTTGACGTTTCGGCCGATCCGCTCATCGAAGTGGTCGGCGATCATGCCGCGCGCCTGCAGCTGCGGGTCCTTGACCACCTCGGCGACGGTGTTGATCGGCCCGGAGATCACCCCGGCTTCGCTGAGCGTGCTGATGATTTCGTCGGGTGCGCGCTGCGCGGCCCAGTCGCCGATGATCTTGTCCAGCTCGTCCTGGTTGCGGCCGCGCGCGACGTGGTCGACGAACCGGTCGTCGGTGGCCAGCTCGGGTTGGTCCATGGCTGCGCACAGCCGGCGGAACACGGTGTCCTGGTTGGCGGCGATCACGACCCAGCTGCCGTCGGCGCTGCGGTAGATGTTCGACGGCGCAATGCCTTCCAGCCGGGTGCCCGACGGTCCGCGCACCACTCCACCGATGTCGTAGTCGGGGATGGTGGATTCCTGGATGGCCAAACAGGATTCGGTCAAGGCCGCGTCGACGATTTGACCTTCGCCGGTGACGGTGCGCCGGTACAGCGCGGCCAGTGCGCCCTGGGCGGCGAACATGCCGGCCAGGCTGTCACCGAGTGACAGCGCCAGCCGGGGCGGCGGCCCGCCCGGGAACCCGTTCATGTGTCGCAAACCGCTGGCGGCTTCGGCGACCGAGGCGTAGCCGGCCTTGTGCGCCTCCGGGCCGGTCTGCCCGTACCCGGAGACCCGGACCAAGATGATGCCGCGATTGCGTTCGCGCAGCACGTCGTAGCCGAGGTTCCACTTCTCCAGCGTGCCCGGACGGAAGTTCTCCACGATGATGTCGGAGTGCTCGACCAGGTCGAGGAACAACTCGCGACCCTGCGCTTCGCGCAGATTGAGCGTGACGGCCTTCTTGTTGCGGGCATGCACGGTCCAGAAGAAGTGCTTGCCGTCGAGTTCGGCCTGCCCCCAGGTGCGCAGCGGGTCCGGCGCGCCCGGCGGCTCGATCTTGATCACCTCGGCACCCATGTCGCCGAGCAAGCGCCCGGCGAACGGCCCGGAGATCAGCGTCCCGACCTCGATGACCCGGATCCCGTGCAGCGGTCCGGTGACCGCCTCCTCAGCGCTCACCTTGACTCCCGTAGAAGCCGTGCCGAGCCAACCAGTCGGTGCAGATGGCGACCGCCTCGCGCAGCGTGTCGCGCTGGTCCGGTCCGGCGTAATAGTGGTTGGCGCCCGCGATCTCGTGCATCTCCTTATCCGCGTGCCCGATCGCCTCGAACAGTCGGCGGGTGTGGCTGGGGGTGCAGGCGTCGTCGGCCATGTTGCCGATCACCAAGGCCGGGATCGCGATGTCGGGGCCGGCCTTGACCGCGTCGCCGTTGGCGTCGTCGTAACTCCACTGCGACAGCCAGCTGCGCAGCGTGCAGAACCGGGCCAGCCCGACCGGGCTCATGTTCACCACCTGCGGGTCACCCAGGTAACAGGTGCCGGGCTTGCGTTCGTTGGGGTCGACGGCCGGATCCAGCCAGCGCGGGTCGGCCATGGTGCCGTGCACCACGAACGCGAACTCGTCGTCGGGGCGACCGGCAGCTTTGAGTTCGGCCAGTTTGTCCTTGACCCACTTGGTGATCCGACGGTTGCGGGCGATCTGGGCGTCGCGGTAACGGTCCAGGAACTCCTGGGTGTATGGCGGCTGATTCGGGTTGTCCGGGTTGTACAGATCCAGCTCGGGGTCCCGTTTGGTGGGGTCGGTCTCATCGAGAATCGACGCGTCCAGCCACTCGGTCATGGTGCCGTGCCGGCTGATGTGCGCGGCCAGCAGCATGATGCCGTCGGCCGGGATCAGGCCCAGCTTGGTCAGATCCGGCCCGTCGCCGGACGGGCTCGCGGTCACCGTCGGGTTCTGGGCCTGCTGCTGGTAGAACACCGACAGCGAGCCGCCGCCGCTCCAGCCGGCCAGCACCACCTTCGAGTAACCCAGCCGGTTCTTGGCGTCCTTGATGCATTCGCCGAGGTCCTCGACGACCTTCTCCATCAGCAGCGCCGAATCGGTGCCGCGGAATCGGCTGTTGCAGTAGATGACGTGGTGGCCGGCGCGAGCCAGCGCGTTGGTCATCGGCAGGTAGGCGCCGCCGCCGATCGGGTGCATGAACACCAGCACGGTGTCGGATGGCTTGTCCTTGGGCTTGAGCAGGTAGCTCTCCAACACCACCAGCTCGGCGACCCCGCCGTAGACGTCGCGGACTCCCGAATTGTTCTGGTAGGCAACCAGATAGGGGATCCGTTCGTAGTCGTGCTTGACGGGTGCTTGTGGTGCTGCGGTCATCAGTGCTGTCCCAAATCGTTGGCGAGGATTTCTTCTGACGGGATGAGTCGGCGGCGGGTGTCGATCGCGATCACCGACCAGTCGACCCGGTCGTACTCATCGAACTTGCGGCGGGCGCGTTCCCGGGCCTTCTCCGGTGCGCCGTGGTGCACGCCCTGCGGTGCGTGCGATACCAGGCCGGGCGGCATCGGGATGCCGTAGAGCGAACCGCCGTGGAAGAACGCGATCTCGTCGAAGTCGACGTTGCGGTGATACCACGGGGTGCGCTCGGTGCCGGGCACCGTCTCGGCCGGCTTGGGCAGGAAGTTCATCACGTACACACCGGTGGCCTGCATGAACAGATGCACGGTCGGCGGCAGGTGCACACTCTCGGAGGTGATGACGGTGTAGTCCTCGATGTTGAACGTGAACGGGAAGTTGTCCCCGCGCCAGCCTTCGACGTCGAGCGGATGATGTTGGTAGAACAGCGAAGTGGGACCGCCGGTGTGCATCAACCGAACCTCGTATTCGCCGTCGACCACCGGCCCTTGGCCGTCGTCGATCGGAGCGGGGTCGGGGATGGTGACCTGGGCGGGGTCGAACGGGAAGTGCCGGCCCAGGGTGCCGGCCGGCGGCACCCGGAAGTCGTCGGTGGCCTGGATCATCAGCAGCGTGGTCTCCTCAGCCGGGACCTGGCGCCAGGTGCAGGCCTTGGGCAGGTAGACCCAGTCGCCTTCGCGGTAGTTCAGCGGGCCGAACTCGGTCTCGAGCACCCCGCTGCCGCGGTGCACGAAGGACAGCAGGTCGCCGTCGACGTAGCGGACGAAGAACGGCATCTCCTCGCTGCGCCGGGACAGCAGCACCAGGCAGTCCTCGTTGGAGAACATCAGCAGGGGGCTGCCGTGCGCGTCGGTGGCGTCGCTGGGTTTGAGTTCGGTGCTCAGCACGTCGGTGGGCCGCAGCGGACCGACCGTGCGGTAGGCGGTCGGGTCGTTGCGGCGGTACATGTTGGCGGTGCGCCCGACGAAGCCGCCACGGCCGAGTTCGTCGTCTTTGAGGCCGTCGAGGTCGGCGTGCACGCGCTTGGGGGTGACACCTTTACGCAGGTGGACGAAGGATTCCATGGAGCTGCTCCTACTGTCAGCGGAAGTAAAACTGACTTTACTTTCATCTATGCGAGCGCGTCAAGCACCTCGCGATTTCGGTGCGCTGGGGTGCGGTGAGCGCCCGTAAACGCACCGAAATCCATACCTGAAGGTATGGTAATTTGCGGACATGACGCTTCGGACGCTGTGGGTCGAGGGCAGCCCGAAAGGTGAGCTCTCGTTGTCTTCGGCTGCCGCCGAGGAATTCCTGATGGCAGCGCCGGAACATTTCGGCGCCGTCGAGCGGTTCTCGGTGTGGGACGACGACGTGCTGCGGTTCGGCCGCGACGCCGCGATCGCGAAGTTCGCGCCCCTGTTCGGTGAACCGGTCACCGATGCCCAGCAGCAGGTGTGGGATCAGGTGCTGGCCGAGATCGAGCGGGTGCGCGGCTTCGACCGGGTGGTGGTGTCCTCGCCGATGTGGAACTGGCACGTGCCGCATGCGCTGAAGGCCTGGATCGACATCATCGTGCAACCGCTGGCCAGCTTCACCGTCAACGCCGACGGCGTACACGTCGGCACCTTGGGGGAGGGCAAGCCGTTGCAGCTGATCCTGACCCGCAGCAGCGCCTACGACGGGCGACATCCCGAATTGCAGGACTTTCAACAGCCCTACCTTGAGTACGTCTTCGGCATGCTGGGCTACCGGACGCAGACCCTGGTGATCGAACCGACCACGCGTTGGACCCCGCAGGAGCGGGCGCAGATGCGCGATGAAGCACTCGAGAAGGCCCGACGTGCCGGGCGGGCAACGGCCGCGCCGTAGGCTGGCGTTCGCCGGTGACCTAGGCGATGTAGGAGAGGTAGATGGCACCTCGCGAGTCCGCGAGCAATCGGCTCTCGGTGGACGATTGGCTGCAGGCCGGCTACGGCATCCTCGCCGAGGACGGCCTCACTGCGCTCAAGATCGATCGGCTCTGTGCGCGGTTGGGCGTCACCAAGGGCAGCTTCTACTGGCATTTCACCGACATGGCCGGCTACCGGTCGGCCCTGGTGGAATCGTGGGCCGAGCACCGCGGCGACGAGCACAAGGTGTACCAGCAGATCCGGGACCATCCGCCGGTGCAACGACTGGAGATGATGATCGACGCGCTGCTCGATCCGCGGCACTGGAAACTCGAACGGGCCATGCGGGAATGGGCCCGTACCGACCAGAACGTCGCGACCAGTGTCGACTCCGCTGATCGTCGGGTGGTGCGGATCGTGCGGCAGGCTTTCCTCGATCTCGGCTTCCCGCCGGAGGAAGCGGATCTGCGCGCGCACACCACGTTTGCGGCTGGGATCGGCTTCCTGCAGATCGCGGGCACCAAGACCCATCCGCTCACTGTGGCTCAGCGAACCAACTTCCTGGAGTTCATGGTCCGGTGATTTCGGTGCGTTTGGGGGCGCTGATCGCACCCAAACGCACCGAAATCGCAACGGCTACTTGAGTTCGGTGGACGACAGACCCAGCAGGCGGCGGGCGACCACCAGTTGCTGAATCTGCTGGGTGCCCTCGAAGATGTCCAGGATCTTCGAGTCGCGGGCCCACTTCTCCAGCAGGGTCTCTTCGGAATAGCCGGTGGTGCCGGCCATCTCGACGGCCTTGAGGGTGATGTCGCTGGCCACCCGGGCGGCCTTGGCCTTGCCCATCGAGGCTTCCTTGGAGTTCGGGATCCGGTTGTCGGCCTGCCACGCCGAACGCACGGTCAGCAGATAGCCGGCCTCCCAGTCGGCTTCCATCCGCAGGAACTCGGCGGCCGGCGCGCTCTGGGCGTGCGGTGGCTTGTCGTAGGAGATCTCGATCCCGGCGTCGGTGAGGATCTTGCGCAGCTCCTCGAGCGCGGCCCGGGCCACGCCGACGGCCATCGCGGCGACGATCGGCCGGGTGTTGTCGAAGGTCTCCATGACCCCGGCAAAACCCTTCTCCACGTGGATCTCTGGGTCGCCGAGCAGGTTCTCCTTGGGGATCCGGGCGTTGTCGAAGCGGATCACCGCGGTGTCGGAGGCCTTGATGCCCAGCTTGTGCTCGAGCCGTTCGACGATCACTCCGGGGTGCTCGCGCGGCACGATGAACGACTTGATCGCGGCGCGGCCCTTGGTCTTGTCCAGCGTGGCCCACACCACGATGTGGCTGGCCCGCGAACCGGCGGTGACGAAGATCTTCTCGCCGTTGATCACGTACTCGTCGCCGTCCAGCTTCGCGGTCGTGGTGACCGCGGCCGAGTCCGAGCCGAAGCCCGGTTCGGTGATCGCCATCGCGGCCCAGACGTCCTTGCCGAGGCGCTCGAGCTGCTCGGGGGTGGCCACCGACGAGATGGCGGCGTTGCCCAGGCCCTGACGCGGCACCGACAACAGCATCGCGATGTCACCCCAGGAGATCTCCAAGGCATTCAGCAACGCAGACATGTTGCCGCCGTTGATGTTTGCCTTCTTGCCGTCGTCGGCCGAATCCGCAAACGCGTCGGCACCGGCGAAGCTGATCGTCTTGGCCTCCGAGATGCCCTCGAACAGGTCGGCCAGGGTCTCCAGCTCGACCGGGTAGGCGTGCTCGAGCAGGTCGTACTTTCGGCTGATCGGCCGGATCATCTCGGCTGCGCCCTGATGACCCTTCTCCATGACGGCCTGCAGCTTCTTCGGCATTTCCAGATTGATTGCCATGTCAAGACCTTCCTTTACAGAACCACGACGCCTTCGGCGACACCGAGTGCCCGCAGATCGCGGTACCAGCGTTCGACCGGGTGTTCCTTGGTGTAGCCGTGGCCCCCGAGCAACTGCACACCGTCCAGACCGATCTGCATGCCCTTGTCGGCGGCGAACTTTCGGGCCAGAGCGGCCTCGCGGACGAACGGCAGGCCCTGCTCGGCGCGGGCCGCGCCCCGCCAGGTGATCAGCCGCAGGCCGTCGAGCTCGATGGCGATGTTGGCGCACATGAACGCCACCGACTGGCGGTGGGCGATCGGCTCGCCGAACGCCTCACGCTCCTTGACGTAGGGGATGACGTAGTCCAGCACCGCATGCGAAGTGCCGACGGCCAGTGCGGCCCAACCCAATCGGGACAGCGCGATGGCCTCGGAGTAGTCGGCGTCAGAAGCCTCGTCCTCACCGAGTCGGGCGTTGAGCGGAACGGTCACGTTGGTCAACTCGACCCGGCCGAGTGCTGCGGCGCGGACGCCCATGCTCGGGTCGGCCTTGACCGTGACGCCCATGGTGGACGCCTCCACAATGAACAGCGCCGGCTTGCCGTTGAGTTGGGCCGCGATGATGAACAATTCGGCGGCGGCCGCGGCCGGCACCAGAGATTTGAAGCCGTCCAGCCGGTAGCCGCTGGGAGTGCGGGTCGCGGTGGTCTTCAGCGCGGTCGGGTCGAACAGCGGCTGCGGTTCGGCGATCGCCAGACAGGCCTGCGGCACGTTCTCACCGGCGAATTCGGGCAGGTAGGTGGCCTGCTGATCGGCGCTGCCCCAGTGCGTCAGCGCCGACGCGACGCCGCCCGGGGCCAGGATCGGCAGCGCCAGGCCCATGTCGCCGTAAGCCAGCGCCTCGGCGACCAGTGCGTTGGTGACGGTGCTGCGATGTTCGGCGATGCCGTCGAAATCCTCGGGGATGTTGACCGCGGTGATGCCCAACTCGGCGGCCTTGGCGATCAGATCCGGCGGATAGCTCGCGGCGTCGTCGGCGTCATGGGCGGCCGGACGCAGGATCTCGGCGGCGAACTCCTCGACCGTCTCGACGATCAGCTGCTGATCCTCGGTCGGCGTCAGGTCGAAATGGTCTGCGCCACTGGGCTTTAGCCGGGTGGCCGGCTTGCCCAGGCCTTGGATGCGTTTGAACTGGCGGGTGGTGGCGCCGGCCGCGGAGAACGCGGTCTTGACGCCGTAGCGCAGTCCGCGGTTGAGCGGGTCGCGCAGGTTGTACTTGTCCAGGAAGTCCTGGCCGACGATCGGGGTGATCAGGGCCAGGCCGATGTCGGTGGCCGTGCGCTTGTGTCGTTGCAAACCAACGGCACTCTCATGGCGGCTCGGCAGGGTGTTGGTCATTTGTCAGCACCTCAACAGGTTGTGGGTGGGATCGCCTAACCGTATCTTACTCCAGAGTAAGGTACGGCCGCTTTGTAAGGCAATTCACACCCGCAGTGCCGCAACCACCTGCTCGTGCAACCGGCCATTGGTGGCCAACGCGCTGCCGCCGTGTGGGCCTGAAACCCCGTCTACGCTGCTGAAACGACCGCCGGCTTCGCGCACCAGGATGTCCAGCGGCGCCAGGTCCCACAGCTTGACCTCGGGTTCCACCGCGATGTCGACGGCACCTTCGGCGACCAGGCAGTAGGACCAGAAGTCGCCGTAGGCGCGTACCCGCCAGACCCGGTCGGTGAGCGCGACGAACCGGTCGCGGCGCTGCTCCCAGCCGGTGGTCAGATCCGAGTAGGACAGGCTGGCGGCCTCCAGGTCGGCGACCGCCGACACCGAGATGGGCCGCGCCGCGCCGTTGAACGCGGTGTAGGCACCCGCACCGCGAGCGGCCCACCACCGGCGGCCCAGCGCGGGCGCACTGACCACGCCGACCACCGGTTCGCCGTCGTCGAGCAGAGCCAACAATGTGCACCACACCGGCACGCCGCGCACGAAGTTCTTGGTGCCGTCGATCGGGTCGATCACCCACTGCCGGCCTTCGGTGGTCTTGCCGCCGCCGAATTCCTCACCGAAGATCGCGTCGTCGGGGCGGCGACGTTCCAGGGCTGCGCGCAGTTCGGATTCGGCGGACTGGTCGGCGTCGGTGACCGGCGTCAGATCGGGTTTGGTGTCGATGCGCAGGTCCAATGCACCGAACCGGTCCATGGTGATCGCATCGGCCTGATCGGCCAACTCCAGAGCCAAAGCCAAGTCATCGTTCATAGGGGAGTCCTACCATGGCGGAATGTGGGAATTTCTGGCACTGGCGCTGATCCTGGGTGCGTTGGCGGTACTCATCGGGCCGCGGTTGATGCGTAAGCCGGCCGGCAACGACGCCGCTGAGGGCACGCTGCTGGTCACCGGTGTCAGCCCGCGTCCGACCGACGTCACCGGCGAGCAGTGGGTCACCATCACCGGAGTGATCAACGGGCCCACCGTCAACGAGCATGTGGTGTACCAGCAGATGGTGGTCGACGTCGACGATTGGCCTACCATGGGACAGCTCTATCCGGTGCTGTATTCGGCTAAGAATCCCGACAAATGGGCCATCGCTCAGCAGGGGTAGCGCCCGGTTTCGGGCCGGGTTTCGGACATTGGGCCGCACCGGCGTCGTTCTCGAATACCCTCGGCGCATGGCGCTTTCGATGGACGAACAGGTTCTTGCCGGGCTGATGCCGATGCTGCGGGCTGCAGATGTCACCGAACCGCCGACGGTCGGCGACGTCGAGGCCCGTCGGGTCAACATCGCCCGGATGTTCGCGGCGGTGCCCGAGCCCGAACCGGTAACCGATGTCGACGTGTTCGACTACCAGGTGCCCGCTGCCGACGGCACCATGCTGCCGGCGCGTTGGTATACGCCCCGCGGCGGCGGGACGGGTGCGGGGGTTCTTTTCCTGCACGGCGGCGGAATGATCCTGAGCCTGGCCGAGATGGGCCCGGGCACCGAGCGTGCGGTGCGCGCCTACGTGTCGGGTAGCCGAGTGCCGATGCTGGTGGTGGATTACCGGGTGGCGCCCGAACATCCCGACCCGACACCGGTGGAAGACTGCTATGCCGCCTTGCGGTGGCTGAGCCGACAGGCCGGGGCATTGGGCGTGGAGCAGAATCGCATTGCGGTGATGGGGGAGTCGGCCGGCGGTGGGCTCGCCGCCGGGGTGGCACTGCTGGCCCGGGACCGCGGCGGACCCGCCGTCGCACGGCAGATCCTGGTCTACCCGATGCTCGATGACCGTACGGCGACCCCGGACCCGGTCATCGCACAGTTCGCCACCTGGACCTACGACGACAACATCACCGGTTGGGACGCCCTGCTCGGCGCCGATCGCACCGAGGTGTCACCGTATGCCGCGCCGGCCCGCGCGCAGGATCTGTCCAACCTGCCACCGACCTACATCGACGTCGGCGTGCTCGACATCTTCCGCGACGAGGACATCGACTTCGCGCGACGACTGCTGGACGCCGGAGTGCCTACCGAACTGCACGTCTACCCAGGCTGCCCGCACGCTTTCGAAGGTCTGGCGCCGCAAGCCCAGGTGTCCAAGCTGGCGATGGCCCTGCGCCAGCAGCGGCTGAAGATGCTGTAGTCCCGGGCAGGCTTCGTCGCTGCTCAGCCGGCGCGGGCCGCCGGTCCAGGGGCGATTTGCTCCTTGAGCGGAGCCAGCGTGGACCCGATCGCCGCGACCGTCGGATCAGGCACGCCGAGCTGGATCAAGGTGGCGACCAGGTGCTCGACGACGCGGTCGAAATCGCTCGGGTCGATGTCGAGTCGGGCGTGCGCTGCTGCCATGTTGCGACCGAGGTAGGGCGCCGGCCCGCCCAGCGCGGCGGCGATGAACGAGCGCTGATGGCGGTGCAGCCGGCCGAGGTCAGTTCCCTGGAAGTATCCGGACAACGCCGGGTCGGCCAGCACGCGCCGGTAGAACTCGTCAACGGCCGCCGAAACGGCTGCTGCGCCACCGATTTCGTCGTAGATGCTCATGCGCAGAGCATCGTGGGCGGGAATTACGGTTCAGCGACCTGCGCTTTCCCGGCGCGTTACCAGGTGCTCACGCTCGCGGCGGCGACCGGTCCGGTGCGGGTCATCCGGTGCGGAATCTGGTGCCGAAGGCCGTCGAGTGAGGAATCCCGCAGGTCCTGCCGGTTTCCTGTACGTGCTGTCGGCTCGAGTGAGGAATCCTGTACGTGCTGTCGGCTCGAGTGAGGAATCTTGTACGTGCTGTCGGCTCGAGTGAGGAATCTTGCACACTTCTTCTGCCGAGTGAGGACTCAGGTACACCATGAGCGTCCAGTGAGGAGCCACGTACAAGAAGTGCGAGTAGACCTGTGCGTGGTTCCTCACTCGGCAGCCGTGGGCTACAGCATTCCTCACTCGACGGCTTCGGTGTACGTGGTTCCTCACTCGGCAGCCGCGGGTCTACGTCATTCCTCACTCGGCAGCCCGACGGCCCGCGAACGGCAGCGCGACGGCCCGCGACGGCCCGCGAACGGCAGCGCGACGGCCCGCGACGGCAGCCGCGACGGCTTCGACGGCGCGCTACGGCTTCGGAGCGGCTCAACGGCCTCACCCGAAAGCAGCAGAACCCAGCTAACCGTGCGTCACCCGCAGCATGTCCTCGACCTTGCTCAGCTTCACCCGGGGTCGGCCCGCGGGTTCGCCGGCTGAACGTTCGTGGGTGTCCAGCAGCTGCCAATGCTCACTGGTCACCAGCTGCGGTTGGCGTTCGGCCAGCCACTGCGCCAGCTGCTCCCCGTGATCGGCGTCGACGTCCGGCAACGTGGTCTCGGCCAGATCGCTCAGCAGCGTGTCCACGGTGTCGGCCGAGTCCTTCTTGTTGCTGCCGATCACCCCGGACGGGCCGCGCTTGATCCAACCGACCACATACTCGCGGTTGCCGCCGTCGACGCGGCCGTCGGTGTTCGGAATGGTGCCGCTGCGCTCATCGAACGGCAGCCCGGGGGTGGGCAAGCCGCGGTAGCCCACCGCGCGCACCACCAACTGTGCGGGCAGGTCCTCGCGCACACCGGTGTCCTTGGCTACGACCCGCCCGGTGTCGTCGGCGACCAGCTCGTTGCGCCCGAGCACCACCGACTCGACCCGGTCGCTGCCCTTGATCTCGATCGGTGAGGTGCGGAACCGGAAGACGATGCGCCGGTGTCCCGGTCGCGGCTCGCGGTCCAGGTAGCTGCGCAGCACCTTGATGTTCTGCCGGACGGTCTTGTCGGCGGCGGCCAACTCCTCGTCGGTGATGTCGGCGAAATCGGCCGGATCCAAGATGATGTCGACGTCGGCCAGACCCTCCAGGTCGGCCAGCTCGTGCAGTTCGTGCGTGGTGAACGTGGCCTGCAACGGCCCCCGCCGACCGATGATCACGACCTCCTCGACGCCGCGGCCGCGCAGCGAGTCCAACGCGTGGTCGGCGATGTCGGTGGCCTGCAGCACATCCGGGTCGGTCACCAGGATCCGGGCGACGTCGATCGCGACGTTGCCGTTGCCCACCACGATCGCCCGGCCACCCGACAGGTCCGGTGTCAGGTCGGTGAAGTGCGGGTGCGCGTTGTACCAGCCGACGAAGTCGACGGCGGCCAGGCTGCCTGCGAGGTCTTCACCCGGGATGCCGAGGGAGCGGTCGGACTGGGTGCCGATCGCGTAGATCACCGCGTCGTAGCGTTCGGCGAGTTCGCCGGCCTGCACCTGCTCACCGATGGTGATGTTGCCGAAGAACCGGAACCGCGGATCGGCCGCCGTGCGTTCGAACTGCGCGCTGATCGACTTGATCTTCGGATGATCGGGGGCCACCCCGGAGCGCACCAGACCCCACGGGGTGGGCAGCATCTCGAGCATGTCGACCCGCACGTCGCGGCCGCCGCTGGGCACAGCCGCGTCGGCGGCCTTCAGCAGCGCGGCCGCCGCGAAGTATCCGGATGGACCGGCACCGACGATCGCCACGTAGTGCGGGCGAGGGGCGGACTGATCCAAGGGTTCGGTGGCCATAAACGAAGAGCCTTCCTTCGGTGTCCGACCGCGCGCAGAGGGCTGTCGCGGAGGCGGCCGGACGCAAGAGAGGCAGCGCGAGTCGTTGCCGATGGGTGGGCTGTACCGGCGTTACTCATGTGACCTGCGATGCGTGATGTGTTTACGATCACGATCGTAATCGTCACGGCAGCGCACCGCGGCCAGTCGCGCCGAACCGGCCCCGGTAGACCAGCGCGGAGTCCGGTCGCGCCAGCTGCCGGTAACCTGGACATCCGTGGACCTCGACCGTCAAGCCGACATCACCGCCCTCGACACCACTTTGACCACCGTGGAGCGGGTGCTCGACGTCGGCGCGCTGCGCGCCCGGATCGAGAAACTCGAGCAGGAAGCCTCCGACCCGCAACTGTGGGACGACCAGACCCGCGCCCAGAAGGTCACCAGCGAACTGTCGCACGCCCAGGGCGAGCTGCGCCGCATCGAAGAGCTGCGGCAACGGCTCGACGACCTGCCGGTGCTCTACGAGCTGGCCGCCGAGGAAGAGGGGGAGGCGGCCGGCGAAGCGGTCGCCGAGGCCGACGCCGAGCTGACCAAGCTGCGCGAGGACATCGCCGCGATGGAGGTCCGCACCCTGCTGTCCGGTGAGTACGACGAGCGCGAGGCCGTCGTCACCATCCGCTCGGGCGCGGGCGGGGTGGACGCCGCGGACTGGGCCGAGATGTTGATGCGGATGTACATCCGCTGGGCCGAGTCGCACGACTACAAGGTCGAGGTGTTCGACACCTCCTACGCCGAAGAAGCAGGTATCAAGAGCGCGACGTTCGCCGTGCACGCACCGTATGCC
Source organism: Mycobacterium sp. NGS45 (assembly GCF_059812645.1). Classification (NCBI taxonomy): domain Bacteria; kingdom Bacillati; phylum Actinomycetota; class Actinomycetes; order Mycobacteriales; family Mycobacteriaceae; genus Mycobacterium; species Mycobacterium sp. NGS45. The sequence continues at coordinate 114,909 of NZ_JCALDB010000010.1, forward strand.
TACGGCACGTTGTCGGTCGAGCAGGGCACCCACCGGCTGGTGCGGATCAGCCCGTTCGACAACCAGAGCCGCCGGCAGACGTCGTTCGCCGACGTCGAGGTGCTCCCGGTGGTGGAGACCACCGACAGCATCGACATCCCGGAAGGGGACGTGCGCGTCGACGTGTACCGCTCCAGCGGTCCGGGCGGGCAGTCGGTGAACACCACCGACTCCGCGGTCCGGCTCACCCACATCCCCACCGGCATCGTGGTGACCTGCCAGAACGAGAAGTCGCAGCTGCAGAACAAGGTGTCGGCGATGCGCGTGCTGCAGGCCAAACTGCTGGAACGCAAGCGGCAGGAAGAACGCGCCGAGATGGACGCGCTCAAGGGCGACGGCGGCAGCTCGTGGGGCACCCAGATGCGCTCCTACGTGCTGCAGCCCTACCAGATGGTCAAGGACCTGCGCACCGACTACGAGGTGGGCAACCCCGCCGCGGTGCTCGATGGCGACATCGACGGTTTCATCGAGGCCGGTATCCGCTGGCGGAACCGGCGTGATGACGACTAGCCAGCCGGCGATCGACTACCTGGCCCTGGACTGGGGCCAGCAGTGGCAGGACTTCTGGCTCGGCACCATCGGCGAATGGATCCTGAGCCGCGGCCTGCGGATCGTGATGCTACTGATCGCCGCGGTACTGGTCGCCCGGTTCGTGAGCTGGGCCGCCCAACGGATCACCGCGCGCATCGACGCCGACTTCCAGGAGGGTGACTCGCTGGTCCGGTCCGAGACCGCCAAGCACCGCCAGGCGGTCGCCTCGGTGATCTCCTGGGTGACCATCGCGTTGGTGTGTGTGCTGGTGTTCGTCCAGCTGATCGACATCCTGGCGTTGCCGATCGCCTCGCTGGTGGCGCCAGCCGCGGTGCTCGGTGCCGCGTTGGGTTTCGGTGCCCAGCGCCTGGTGCAGGACCTGCTGTCGGGGTTCTTCATCATCACCGAAAAGCAATACGGCTTCGGCGATTTGGTGTCGCTGACGTTGTCGGGTTCCACGGTGCCGGCGGACGGCACCGTCGTCGACGTCACGCTGCGGGTGACCAAGCTGCGCTCCTCGGAGGGCGAGATGCTGACCATCCCGAACGGCAACATCGTCAAGACGGTCAACTTGAGCAAGGACTGGGCCCGCGCCGTCGTCGACGTTCCGGTCCCGACCAGCGCCGACCTCAACGAGGTCAACGAACTGTTGCACAAGGTGTGCGATACCGCGGTCAACGATCCGATGTTGAAGGATCTGTTGTTGGACGCCCCGCAGTTGATGGGCGTCGAACGCATCGAGTTGGACACCGTGAACCTGCGCATGGTGGCGCGCACGCTGCCCGGTAAGCAGTTCGAGGTGGGTCGACGGCTGCGGGTGCTGGTGATCGCCGCGCTCGGCCGCGCCGGGATCGCCACCAAGGCGACGAGCACGCCGATGGTCGGGGCGATCGTGCATCCGGCCACCAGCGGCGGCGCCGAGACCGAAACCCAGGGCCGGGAGCAGAGCCAGTGAAGATGTTCGGGAAACGCACCGAGGGCGAGGGCCGACGGGCTTGGCCGGGCTACCTGTTCGGCCGGGTGCGCACCTCGACGATGGTGCTGATCGTCGCGTTCGTGGCGACCTGGTGGCTGTACTCGGCGTACTCGCCGACCGCCAACCCGCCGCCGGTGGACGAGACGCAGGTGGTCCCGCCCGGTTTCGTACCCGACCCGGCCTACACCTGGGTGCCGCGCACCCGGGTTCGGGTCCCGACGACGACGGCCGAGCCGACCACCACCGAGCCGACCCCGACGACGACGGAGTCGCCGACCGAGACCACCACGCCCACCACCGAGCAGCCGACCCCCGGTGTCGAGCCGACCACCACCGAGTCGTCGGATCCGGGCGTCACGCCGACCACCCAGACCACGTGGCCAGGGCTGCCGGAGCCGCTGATCCCGCAGACACCGTCGACGCCGGTGCCGCCGTCGGGCTTCGAGCCGACGCCCCCGGCGTAGCGTTCGTCGGGCAGCGCCGGAACCCGGCTACACTGGCGTGCCGTGATGATCACCCTCGAACATGTCACCAAGCAGTACAAACAGTCGGCGCGTCCTGCGCTCGACGATGTCAGCCTCAAGATCGACAAGGGTGAGTTCGTCTTCCTGATCGGACCCTCCGGTTCGGGCAAATCCACCTTCATGCGACTGCTGCTGGCCGAGGACACCCCGAACTCCGGTGACATCCACGTCTCGAAGTTCCACGTCAACAAGCTCAGGGACCGACACATCCCGGGACTGCGCCAGGTGATCGGCTGCGTGTTCCAGGACTTCCGGCTGCTGCAGCAGAAGTCGGTGTTCGACAACGTCGCGTTCGCGCTCGAGGTGATCGGCAAGCGGCCCGACACCATCAACAAGGTGGTGCCCGACGTGCTCGAGATGGTGGGTCTGTCCGGCAAGGCCAACCGGTTGCCCTCCGAATTGTCCGGTGGTGAGCAGCAGCGGGTGGCGATCGCGCGGGCGTTCGTCAACCGGCCGCTGGTGCTGTTGGCCGACGAGCCGACCGGCAACCTGGACCCGGAGACCAGCAAGGACATCATGGATCTGCTGGAGCGGATCAATCGCACCGGAACCACGGTCCTGATGGCCACCCATGACCATCACATCGTCGACGCGATGCGCCAGCGCGTGATCGAGTTGTCCCTGGGCCGGCTGGTCCGCGACGAGCAGCGCGGCATCTACGGAATGGATCGATAAGTGCGTTTTGGCTTCCTGTTCAACGAGGTCCTGACCGGGCTTCGGCGCAACGTCACGATGACCGTGGCGATGATCCTGACGACCGCGATCTCACTGGGCCTGGTAGGTGGCGGCATCCTGGTGATCCGGTTGGCCGACCAGTCCCGCGACATCTACCTGGACCGGGTGGAGTCGCAGGTGTTCTTGACCGAGGACATCACGGCCAACGACCCGAACTGTGACGGCGATGTCTGCACGGCGTTGCGCGACCAGATCGACCAGCGCGACGACGTCGAGTCGCTGCGGTTCCTGAACTCCGAGGACGCCTACAACGACGCCATGGAGAAGAACCCGGCGTTCCGGGAATTCGCCGAGAACAACCCGGAGGACATGTGGCCGGCGTCGTTCATCGTCAAGCTCAAGAACCCGGAGAACCACGAGGACTTCGACCTGGCCATGCGGGCCCAGCCCGGCGTGCGCGACGTGCTCAACCAGAAGGATCTGATCGACCGGCTGTTCGCGATGCTCGACGGCATCCGCAATGTGGCGTTCGCGGTGGCCGCCGTGCAGGCCATCGGCGCGGTCCTGCTGATCGCGAACATGGTGCAGGTGGCGGCCTACACGCGGCGCACCGAGATCGGCATCATGCGCCTGGTGGGCGCCAGTAGGTGGTACACCCAGCTGCCGTTCATGCTGGAAGCGGTGATCGCGGCGCTGATCGGTGTGGTGCTGGCGGTCATCGGTTTGATCGTGGTGCGTGCGCTGTTCCTGGAGAAGGCGCTCGACCAGTTCTATCAAGGCGGCTTGATCGCGCAGGTGGACTCGTTCGACGTGGTCTACTCCACCACGCCGTGGCTGCTGCTGCTGGGCGTGGCGATGTCGGCGATCACCTCCTATGTCACCTTGCGTCTATACGTGCGGCGGTAGCCGTGGCGAAGAAGGCTGACCCCACCCGGCAGGGCGGCAAGAAGGTGATCGCGACCAACCGCAAGGCCCGGCACAACTACGCGATCCTCGACACCTACGAGGCCGGTGTGGTGCTGCAGGGCACCGAGGTCAAGGCGCTGCGGGAAGGGCAGGCGTCGCTGGCCGATGCGTTCGCCACCGTCGACGACGGCGAGGTGTGGCTGCGCAATCTGCACATCCCGGAGTATCACCTGGGCACCTGGACCAACCACGCACCGCGCCGCAACCGCAAACTGCTGTTGCATCGCAAGCAGATCGACAACCTGGTGGGCAAGATCCGGGACGGCAACCTGACCCTGGTCCCGCTGTCGCTGTACTTCTCCGACGGCCGGGTCAAGGTGGAACTTGCGCTGGCCCGCGGTAAGCAGGCGCACGACAAGCGCCACGACATCGCGCGGCGCGACGTCGCCCGCGAGGTCACCCGGGAACTGGGCCGACGGGTCAAGGGCAAGATCTGAGCATTGCGCTGCGGTGGGTGCCGGGGCGACCAGGATTGGCGCGGTGTGCGTCGGGCCGTGCTCATTAAGATCGGTGCAGTTCATCCCCAGCAGTGCGGAGGTCAGTCGTGAGCCAGGACGTGGTGATCCGTGAACTCACGGCCGCCGTGGAACGCAGCCCGCAGGTGATCGAGCTGCGGCTGCACCTGGTCGAGCTGCTGCTCGGTGCCGGCCGGTATGCCGAGGCGCTGGGGCACTGCAGCATCGCGCTGTCCCAGGACGCCGGGCACGCCGGGGCGTTGAGTCTGCTGCAACGCTGCACCGCGGCGCTGGCCGGCCCGGCCGAGACCGGTGCGGGTCCAGTTGGGCCTACTGTGCCTGCCACGCCCGCCGCGCCGGCCGCGCCTGAGGCGCCCGTCGTGCCGGCCGCGCCTGAGGCGCCCGTCGTGCCGGCGGCGCCGGAACCCGGCTTCGACTGGGCCTCGGCCGAGGAACAGGTGGCCGGGATCATCGAGCCGGAGTTCCTGCCGGTCAAGGACGACGCAGCCGGTACCGACGAACGCGACTACGACGTGCTGCAGCGCAGCGAGATCCGACTCGAGCACGTCGCCGGGATGGCCGACGTCAAGACCCAACTCGACATTGCGCTGTTGGGTCCGATGCGCAATCCGGAACTGGCCAAGGCGTTCAACACCTCGGCGCGCGGTGGTCTGCTGCTGTACGGGCCGCCGGGGTGCGGCAAGACCTACCTGGCTCGCGCGGTGTCGGGGGAGATCGGCGCGGCGTTCTATCCGGTCGGCATCGCCGACGTGCTGCACAGCTGGCTCGGGGACAGTGAGCGCGCGCTGCGCTCCATCTTCGAGACCGCCCGGCGCAACGCACCGTGTGTGTTGTTCTTCGACGAACTGGACGCGCTCGGGCTGCGCCGCACCGCGCTGAGCAACAGCTCGAGCATGCGGGTGGTGGTCAATACGTTGCTGTCCGAACTGGATTCGGCGACCAGCAGTAACGACGGTGTGTACGTCATCGGCGCGACCAACATGCCCTGGGACATCGATCCGGCACTGCGCCGGCCGGGACGGTTCGACCGGATGATCTTCGTCGCGCTCCCGGACGCCGAGGCGCGCGCCGCGATCGTGCGGATGAACCTGGCCGATCGGCCGATCGCCGGCATCGATCTGGGTTCCATAGTTTCGCGCACCGCGGGCTTCTCAGGTGCCGACATCGCGCACGTCTGCAGTACCGCAACCCAATTCGCGATGGCCGACTCGGTACGTACCGGACAGGTGCGGCCGGTGACGATGGGCGACATCGACGCTGCGCTGCAGCAGACCCGACCCAGCGCGGGGCCCTGGTTCGACGTCGCGCGCAACGTCGTCGAGTTCGGCAACAACGACGGCAGCTATGATGACCTGGCGAAGTACCTGCGGCGCAAGAAGTCTCGGTGACCGATTCGGCCACCGATCCCGGGCGGACGGTCGAGCTGGCGCGGCACTACATCACCGCGGGTAACCCCGTCCGGGCGCGCGAGGTGCTTCGAGAAGCGCTGGTGGCGCACCCGCAGCACCCCGATCTGCTGGTCCAACTCGCTCGCGCCGATTTCGATACCGACGATCCAGTGTCGGCCGCGCACAACGCCTACTTGGCGCTGTCGATAGACCCGGAGTTCGTCTTGGCGATGCGGGTGTACGCGGTCGCGTTGGACGCGCTGGGCCGCGGCTACGAGGCACTGGCGATCGCCCATCGCGCGGTTCAGACCGCACCCCAGGATGCGTTGGCGCACCACACCTATGCCGTGCTGCTGTACGAATTCGGTCGCCCGCACGACGCCATGGTCGTCATCAACACCGCGATCGGTTTGGATTCCACCAACGAGGATCTGCACACGCTGCGCGGTCGGATCCTGCGCAAGCTGCGGCGCTTCGACGACTCGACCGCGGCCTATCAGGAAGCCCTGCGGTTGAACCCGGCGCACCACGCCGCGCTACACGACATCGCGGTCAACGAGCTCGCGAAGGGCCGCTGGTCAGATGCGCTGCGCGGATTGCAGGATGCCGCGGTCGGCCAGCCACGACTGGGCAGCGTGGCCCGGTACAACATCGGCGTGGGGCTGCGGCGGCCGATGGTTCTGGCGACCCTGCTGGCGCTGGTCGTGTGGCTGGTCGGCAGCGTGACCCACGCCTCTCGTCTCGACGGTCACGACGCCTGGACGCTGCGGGTAGTACTCGGCGGGTGCGTGCTGGCCCTGCTGGTGTTCCTGGTCTGGGTCAGCCAACGGCTGCCCCGCCGGCTGTGGCGTTCGGTGCTGGCGCAACGGCGCTTCTACGTGTTCCGGCTGCTGCTGATCGGCGCGACGCTGGTGTTCGGTCTGGCCGTGGCGGGCGGACTGGCTCATCCGCTGCTACTCAACCTGGCCACTACGTTGTTCTTCGCCTTCTTGCTGGCCATCGTGCTGGGGCTCTATCTCGGCAGCTGATCGACCGGCGAGCTCCTGCTAGGCTGGGCTGCCCCGCCCCCCTACCCTCGCGAACCGTGAATTGTTAACGCATTTCGCCCGGTGGGGCCGTCAACAATTCACGGTTCACGCACGGCCGAGCGACTCGGCCGGTGCAGGTGAAAGCAGCCCAGCCGGGGTCCGGCGCGGTTAGCATCAGCAACGCCGATCCTGGACTTCGGCCGACGCGTGAAGGAGATGGGCAATGTCTTCGAGCTCAGCCGCAGCCATCGTCGAAAGCCTTGGCGGGGCGGACAACATCGCCAGCCTCACGCACTGCGCCACCCGGCTGCGGTTTCAGCTGCACGACTCGTCGGTGGTGACCCAAGCCGATGTAGAGGCCGTCGACGGCGTACTGGGGGCGGTTCCGCAGGCCGGCAACCGCTACCAGGTGGTGATCGGCGGCGGGGTGCAGACCATCTACAACCAGATCATGGCGTTGCCCGGGATGTCCGGTGCCGGTGCCGACCAGGACGCCGCCGCGATCAAGGCCGCTGCCCGCGCCCAGGGGCCGCGCGGCAAATTCGCTTGGCTGGACGCGTTCTTCGAGTTCCTGTCCGACTCCTTCCGGCCGATCCTGGGCGCGCTGCTCGGGGCGTCGCTGTTCATCACGTTCATGGCGCTGATGAGCACGCTGGGCCTGATCGCCAACTGGGCCGACCCGGAGACCACCATCGGCTACGGCGAAGACCAGTTGAGCCCGACGTGGGCGTTCGTCAACCTGTGCTGGCAATCGGTGTTCGTGTTCCTGCCGTTGATGGTGGCCTACAACGCCAGCAAGAAGCTCAGCGCCGACCCGTGGGTGGGTTTCGCCGTGATGGCTGTGGTGATGCTGCCGGGCTTTGCCGCGCTGGAAGACCTTTCGCGGTCGATGTGGGTGGCCGGCTCGGAGGTCAACGTGGTCGACGTGTTCGGTCTGCCGCTGACCGTGTTCAACTACAGCTCGCAGGTGTTCCCGCCGCTGCTGATGGCCGCGGTGCTGGGACCGCTGTGGAAGCTGCTGAAACGGCTCATCCCGGAGAACGTGCAACTGATCTTCGTGCCGTTCTTCGCGATGCTGATCATGATCCCGTTGACGGCCTTCCTGATCGGTCCGATCGGGGTGTATGCGGGTGCCGGCCTGGCCAACTTCCTGAAGTCGGTCAACGAGTTCTCGCCGTTCATCTTCGCGATCCTGGTCCCGCTGGCGTACCCGTTCATGGTGCCGCTCGGTTTGCATTGGCCGATCAACGCGATCATGCTGCTGAACATCCAGACCCTGGGCTACGACTTCATCCAGGGGCCGATGGGGGCGTGGAACTTCGCCTGCTTCGGCGCGACCGCCGGCGTGCTGGTGTTGGCATGGCGCGAGCGGGACGCGCAGATGAAGCAGACCTCGGTCGGCGCGCTGGCAGCCGGTCTGCTCGGCGGCATCTCGGAACCGTCGCTGTACGGAATCCACCTGCGGTTCAAACGGATATACCCGCGCATGCTGGTGGGCTGTCTGGTCGGCGGCTTGATCATCGGGATCGGCGGTGGCGTCACCACCAGTGCGTTCGTGTTCACCTCGGTGCTGACCATCCCAGCGTTCTCCAACATGGGGCTGTACGCGTTGGCGGTCACCGCATCCTTCCTGACCGCGATGGCGCTGGTCATGATGTCCGGCTACAAGGATCCCGGGCAACCAGCCGAACCCGCGCCGGACGCATCGCTGGACGCGCCCGACTCGTCGGAGCCGGCGGCTGGGGCCGGGACGGTAGGGGAGGTGCCTGCGGCGGTCGCGGCGGGTGTCGGCGCCGGCGCGGTTGCGGCCGCTGCCCAAACCGCGACCGCAGCTGCCACCGGGGTGACTCGAGAGGTCGACGCACCGCTGGCGGGCGCTGTGCTGGCGCTGTCCGACGTACCCGACCCGGTGTTCGCCAAGGGGACGATGGGACAAGGCGCGGCCATCCTGCCGTCCGGGGACACCGTCTACAGTCCGGGTGCCGGGATGCTGGTGGCCGTCCAACCGACCGGGCATGCGTTCGGTTTGGTGCTCGACGGTGGTATCGAACTGTTGATCCACGTCGGCATCGACACCGTCAACCTCAAGGGTGAGGGCTTCGACGTCAAGGTCGCCAAGGGTCAAAAGGTCACGGCTGGAACACCTTTGGTGACCTTCGATCGGGCGGTGATCGAGCAGGCCGGGTATTCGCTGGTAACCCCGGTGATTGTGCTGAACACCAAGAAGTTCGCCGCGGTCGAGCTGGTGGCCGAAGGTGAGGTGGAGGTGGGGGCGCCGCTGCTGACGGTGACCAAGAAGGCGCCGGCGGCACAAGTCTGAGTCCGCCGCCACTGGGGCGGCCCAGCGGTTGAACCAGTCTAAGTCGTTACGGCAGAACGGTCTTCATCAGCATCACGTTGTACGCCGACCACAGCGACAGGTTGTAATACAGTTCCTTGCCGGTGGACCAGGGATGCAGGAACGGTGCGTAGATACCGCCCGGAATGTCCGAGGACCGCGCGATCACCTGCTCACCGCTCCACGGTCCCTGCGGCGCGGGTGCGGTGCGCAGCACCACGTCGTTGGCGCCGTTGCAGTACAGCATCAGGTACTGCTTGAGATAGGTGTTGTACTGCGCCGACAGTTCACCGACCGGCCCGGGTACCACCGGTGTCGCGGCCGCCGGGTCAGCGGGCACCCAGGCGTTGCCGTTCCAGTACTCGTACTTGGTGAGATCCGGGATCAACTGCGGAGCCACGCGCGCCACGTAGGCGGATCCGCTGCGGCCCGAAGGCGTTCCGAAGCTGTAGATGTACGGGTCGCCGGGGCCGGGCTTGAGGAACGCGCCCTGCTGGAAGTTCTGATTGCCGGCGCTGGGCTGGCGGATGGTGCCCGGGTAGATGCCCCAGTTCTCACCGTTGTCGATCGAGCGTGCGATCGCCGAGAAGTTGGTCGACCACTGGCCGTCGCTGTCCCAGTTCTTGATCGACATGAAGTTGATGAACTGAGTCTTCCCCACAGCGACGCCAGCGGTCGGGATGACACCCTTCTCGGTGGGCGCCATGTTCGTGGTGTTGATGATCTGCTTGGCGAGACCGGCCTTCCAGACCGGCGCTCCCGAATAGGGGTTTCCGGGTTGACCATTGGATACACCAACGGTGTTGGACAGTGCGCCGTCCTGGCTGCGGAACAGAACGTTGTAGCGCCACTGCGAGCCACGCACGCCGCAGTTGCCGTAGGTGTCGCCGAACGCCATCAGCACTTGGCGGGCCGCGGGATCGCCGTTGTCCCACATGATTCCGAGGTCGGTACCGGTCACCGCGTAGCGCTGCACGGTGTCGTTGGGGCTGTCCGGTCCGCTCACCCAGCCGACGATCGAGGTGCCCGGGGGAGCCGACGACGCTGGCGCTGGGGCGGGAGCCGGCGCTGCGGCGGCAGGAGCGGGGGCGGCTGCCGCGGGCGCCTGCTGGGTGGGCACATTTGGTGCCGGGTTGGGCACTGCGCGGGCTTGTTTGTCCACGCTGGCAGCCGAATTCGGTGTGAGCGCTTTGAGGATGGCCAGTGGCAGCTGGCCCAGACGCGGCAGCGGGGCCTTCTCGTTGGCGCCGCTGGGCTTGTGGCCGATCGGGCGGTCGAACGGCGCCAGGGCCGACGGGCTGGGGAGCTCGTTGCTCACGGCCGGCCGTGCCTCGGCGGCCCGGCCGGTGCACGGTTCGGCCAACGCCAGTGGTGCGTCGATGACGGACACGCTGACGCCGATGGCGGTTATCGACGCTACCGACAGCGAAGTGATTCGACGTCGCGACCGCACATCTCACCTCTTGGGGCAGGACGCCGGGAGACGTCAGCGAATTGGACTGCTGTGACAGTAGTGATTGGTGAGGTGTTTGTGACAACTGATGTGTCGAATCGCGACGCATCCGTAACCGTGTCGAGACACCGAATGCGCGCCATCGCAGGTGGGAACGCACTCAGTCGTTTGCTGGAATCGAGTTGCGGCGAACCCTTCGCTGGGTCCGCCCGATTGCGTAGGGTGGATCGTGGGGAACGACAAAGGAGGTACGACCATGGCCAACACGTACGACCCCAAGAAGGGCGGCAAGTTCGAGCCGACCACCAAAGCCAAGCCACCGCCAACCGCGAAGCCTGGCAACAACAAGGACAAGTAGCACCACTCCGCGGGCCTGGGTCGGGATCTGAATCCCGGTCCGGGCCTGCGGCTTTGTCGGGGGTCCGAAGCGCGCCGTCGTCAGGCGCCGGTCGCGGTATGGACTTCTCCGACCGGCACCCATAGTTTGATTGCCGGACCGGATGGACGAGTGGGACGGCGACCAGGCGTGATGGCATCAAGACAGCTGCGGGCGGCAGCGCTAGCCCGCGGCCTGGTGCCGCTGGCGCTGGCATGCCCTCTGATTCTGTCTGGTTGCTCGGCCGACCCGCCACCGGACGTCACCCCCGCCGAAACGTCGATGACCAGCGCCGCGGCCGAGCCGTCGCCCGCTCCCGAGGCTCCGCGCCGCGAGTTGGCGGCCGAACCCGCGCAGATCGCCGACGACCTGGTCGCCGACGAGCATGTCTTGCGTGACCCAGCGTCCTCGGAGGAGTTGCTGGCCGCCGCGGCGCACCGCCAGCAGGCGGCCTACCGCACGCTGGGGCGTCATCCCGAGTGGGATGAGATCGCACGGCCGAAGATCCCGCAAGCGTTGCTCGAGCACTACGACCGCAACATCAGTGCGCGCCGCAACCTGGCGGCCATCGACGGGGGAGCAGTGCACGACACGCTGCCGGCTTGGCATCTGGTCGCGCCTGCGCCGGCGGCGGAGTTGCGGGGTTACTACGGCGAGGCCGAGGCTGCCTACGGCGTGGACTGGGCGACGCTGGCCGCGATCAACCTGATCGAGACCCGGTTCGGGCGCATCATGGGTGCCAGCAGCGCCGGCGCCCAAGGACCGATGCAGTTCATGCCGGGCACCTGGGCCGAGTACGGCGAAGGCGACATCTACAACCCGCGCGACGCCATCATGGCCGCGGGACGTTACCTGGCCGCCAACGGGTTTGGCGCCGATCGCGATCACGCCATCTTCCGCTACAACAACTCCGACCACTATGTGCAGGCGGTCAACGACTACGCCGCGGTGCTGGCCGCCGAACCGAGCGCCCTGGATGCCTACCACCGCTGGGATGTCTACGTGCTCAGCACGGCCGGAGACCTGCTGTTGCCGATCGGCTATCGGCAGGACCAGCCCATCGCGGTCGCCGACTACCTCGGGCAGTCGCCGTCGCCGTCGGTGCAGATCTCGGAGGAGAGCGAACAGATCCTGCAGTCGCTGCTGGCCACCAAACAGAGCGCGCCCGAAGAGGCTTCGGCCCAGGCGGCCGCACTGTCGGCCGAATTCCTCGGAACACCCTATGGCGCAGACACGCTCGTCGGCTCACAGTCACAGCCCGAACAGCTGGTGGTGGAACTGGGCCGGGTCGATTGCTTCACCTACGCCGACTACGTCGAGGCGCTCAAGCGCGCCGATGACCGCGACGGGTTCGTGGCGGCGTTGACCGACGTGCGCTACCGCGACGCAGTGGTCCGCTTTGAGAACCGCAAGCACTTCTTCACCGACTGGGCGACGACGCCGGCGCCGCTGGCCACCGATATCACCGCCGACTTGAGCGACGCCGCCCTGGACGTGGAGAAGAACCTCAACCAAAAGGACTCCGGCGGAACCTATCTGCCCGGCCTACCGGTGACGTCGCGCACGATCAGCTACCTGCCCAGCGGCAGCGTCGACGCGGCGGTGTTGGGCCAGTTGCGCACCGGAGACTATGTCGGCGCCTACGCGCCCGACGGCGGTCTGGATGTCACGCATGTCGGCATCTTCGTCGACGGACCCGACGGGCCGGTGTTCCGCAACGCGTCCTCGCTGCCGCAGGACGGCAAGGTGGTCGACACACCGTTCTTCGAGTATGTGGCGACCGTGCCCGGCATCGTGGTGCTGCGTCCGGTGCTCTGATTCACCGCAGCGCCAAGTGCAGAGATTCCAGCCGGCGCACCAACAGGCTGGGTAACCAGCGGCCGACGTCGACGGCTTCGACGGCCGAGGTGCGCTCCAGCAACTGGGTGATCACGATCCGGGCTTCCAGGCGAGCCAGCGCAGCCCCCACGCAGAAATGCACTCCTTTGCCAAAGGCGATATGTCCCTTGGCATCCGGGCGATCGATCCGGAACCGGTCCGGTTCGGCGAAATGTGCGGGATCTCGGTTGGCCGCACCCCAGAGCAGCAGCAGTCGGGAACCCGCGGGAAGCGGGGTGCCGGCCAGCTCGGTGTCGTGCACCACGTGCCGATAGTGGCCTCGGAACGGCGGCTGGTAGCGCAGCACTTCTTCGAGGAACGGCCCGATCAGCTCCGGCTGGTCGCGAAGCTGCTGTTGCACGTCGGGCCGGGTGGCCAGCATCCAGGCCGCAGAACCGATCAGCGACGCGGTGGACTCACCGCCGGCACTGAACAGCGTGACCATCATGGTCAGCGCGGTGAGTTCATCGAGACTTCCGTCGGCGCACGCCGTAGCCAGGTCGCCGAGCAGATCACCCTCGGGATGCTGGCCGGCTTGCTGGAACTGCTCGTTGATGTAGCCGCCAAGTTCGAGCACCGCGGCACCGGCAGACGCCAACTCGTCGGTGGAGACCAGACCTTCGACGAACTGCGTTGCCGAGTAAGCCCATTGGGTGAGCTTCTCGACGTCGGCCACGGGGACACCGATGATGCGGCAGACCACCGTCATCGGTAGCCGGTTGGCCATCGCCGCCATCCATTCGATGCGGCCGTGTTGAGCGCCGACACGCCAGATCTCGTCGGCGGTCTCGGCGATGAACGGCTCGAAGGCGCGAATGCGTTTGGCCGCCAGGTGCGGCAACAGCAACTTGCGGTGCGCGGCATGCGCCGGATCGTCGGCGGTGGCCAGCGCCTGGGTCGCGCCGCCGAGCTCGCCCATCGGGAACGCTGAAACACTGCCGTCCGGTCCGCGGGTCATGGTGGCCGTCAGGTTGGAGGAGAAGTCCGCGCAGCGGGTGATCGCCTCGTTGACCGCATCCCACCCGCTGACTGCGAAGAACCCGGTGTCGCCGATCGGATGCACCGGCCCTGCCTCATGCATGCGCGCATACAGCGGGTGGGGTTCCTGGATGTAGCTGTCGTCGAACAGCGCCAAGCCGAGTCCACTATCGAGAAGCGTCACGGCTCCACGCTGCTCGGCCTGGTCGTAACGCGTCAACGCATGCGAACAAAGTCGAAACCGCCCCCGGCCTCAGGAGCGGCATTCAGTCTCACGAGAGCCTTATGAACTGGTCTAATAGTGTCAATCGCGATCAGAGTTGTCTCAGGAGTGAGAAATCTTCGCGTCGAGGAGGAGGGCCGGGTTGGCGCGCGACGATTGGGTGATCGGTCAGCGGCGAAACGCGGCCGTCGAGCGGATCTACGGCGTCGCCACCGACCTGGTGGTCAACGAAGGACTCGATGCGCTCGACATCGACACGCTTGCGGCACGGCTGCACTGCTCACGCGCGACGGTCTACCGCTACGCCGGCGGCAAGGCGCAGATCCGGGACGCGGTGCTGACCCGACTGGCGGCCGGCATCGTCGACGCGGTCCGCCTCGCCGTCGACGGGATGAGCGGGTCCGATCGAGTGACGACGGCGATCCTGGTGGCCCTGCGAGAAATCAGATCGGCGCCCGTTCGCAAACTGTTGTCCAATGCGCGAAATGCACCGGGGCTGTCCGAGCTGCACTCCTCGCCGGTGCTGGGTCAGCTGGCCGCCGAGTTGACCGGTATCACCGATGACGATCCCGAGGCGGCGCTGTGGATCGTGCGGGTCGTGGTGTCGTTGGCGTACTGGCCGACCACAGATCCCGATGCCGAGCGGCAACTGCTGGAGCGCTTCGTGGCACCTGCGTTCGGGGGGAGCGCTGCCAGGAAAGCCCGGCCGTGACAGGGCGTTGACAAAAGAGAGCCAGGTCAGCGCTTAGTGGCGCTGACCTGGCTCTCTCTAGTGGAGCTGCCGGGAATCGAACCCGGGTCCTACGGCATTCCCTCAAGACTTCTCCGTGCGCAGTTCGCTTTGTCTCTACTTGGATCTCTCGGTCACGCGAACCAGCCGAGATGACGATCCCAGTCGCTGTTGGTTGTCCCGATGAGTCCCGCGACCGAACTCATCGGTGGATCCCTCTAGCTGATGCCAGGGTCCGGTCCGAGGGCTCTACCGGGCTGACAGACTAGCCGTCGCTTAGGCAGCGAGGGCGTAGTCGCGCTGATTGGAATCGGCGCTTAATTGGTTGCAACGACGCTTACGGTGGTCTCTTGCCTGCACCGGCACGCTTCCCTTGATTCGATGCGCGAAGTCGAAACCGTTCAGCCCCTTGTCCTAGTGCTTCGCACATTCCCGCCGACGATCGGCAGGACACTTCATCATACGGGAGCTACAACAGCAACGGCCAGCGCTTTAATCCCGCCGGTCGCGGTGACCGTCCGGACAGGACCGCCGGCGCGCAGAACCGGCCGCACACCGGTTAGTCGATACTGTCCATCCGGCCGGCCAGGAACTCCAGCAGCGCCGGGTCCGTCGAGTCGAGTCGGTCCTGTTCTTCACCGCCGTCGCACTGGAACAGCCCCACCACCACGCGTCCGTCGTGTCGGGTGAGCACCCGCCAGTGTCCACCGGAGTCTTCCCATCGGCGCAGTACTTCCACCGGGTCCTCGGCCATGGGAGCCATTTTGCCCCGAGCGGCCCTGGCACCGTTGCAGCAACGCAACCAGATCGACGCTATCGGGTGTGCCTGGCTTTGCCATGATCGGGCGATGGACGTCGGTTTGCACGCCCTTGGCATCGGCGCTGGCGCGGAACGCACAGTGATCGACGCGGTGGCTGCTGCCGCCGAACGGGCCGGTTTTGCCACCTTGTGGGTCGGTGAACACGTGCTGGTCGACGAGTCGGCGCCGGCCCTTCCGTTCTCTGAAGACACCGGTCGCACCGCATCGGACGCCGGTTGGCTGGACCCGTTCGTCGCATTGAGTTTCGCCGCATCGGCAACCACCAGGATCGGCCTGGCCACCGGCGTGCTGTTGTTGCCGGTGCACCATCCGGTGCTCGTGGCCAAGCAGGCCGCCTCGCTGGACCGGCTCAGCGGCGGCCGGTTCGTTCTGGGGGTGGGCGTGGGCTGGTCCCGCGAAGAGTTCGAGGCGCTGGGCGTGCCGTTCGGCCGGCGGGCCGAACGCTCGGCCGAGTACGTCGAGGCGATGCGGACCATCTGGCGCGACGACCGCGCCACCTTCCACGGCGAGTTCGTGTCGTTCGATGACATCCGGGTCGATCCCAAGCCGCAGGCCCGCGGACTTCCGGTGGTGGTCGGCGGCTACAACGACGACGCGTTGAACCGGGCGGCGGCTTGGGGTGACGGCTGGTACGGATTCAACCTGGCCGACGTGGAGGAGGCCGCTGGCTGTGCGGCACGAATCCGGAGCCAAGCCCGTGCGTTGGGCCGCGAGCCTGGCGATCTGCGGCTGTCGGTCGCGTTGCGCGATCCGGGTCCCGGCGACGCCGGCCGACTGGCCGACGCCGGAATCGACGAGATGGTGCTGGTGGCCACCCCGCCGGCCGACCCGATCGCTGCCGAATCGTGGGTCGACGACCTTGCCCGACGCTGGCTGGCGGTGCTGAACTGAGTGGGTGCACACCGCCCGCGTTTACGACGACATCCAATCCGGTGAAGGCCAACGAATTCTGGTCGACCGGCTGTGGCCGCGGGGCATCCGTAAGGACGACCCGCGTGCCGGCATCTGGATCAAAGATGTTGCGCCGTCGACCGAATTGCGGCATTGGTACGGCCACGACCCGGACAAGTTCGACCAGTTCAGCACGCGCTACCGGGCCGAACTCGACACCCCTAGCGGCGCAGCAGCTCTCGAAGAGTTGCGCCGCGCCATCGGCAAGGGACCTTCAACCCTAGTAACGGCGACCAAGGACCTGGGACTCAGCCATCTGGTCGTGTTGACTGAGGTGTTGGAGGAGGAGTCATGAATACCTGGATTGCGGTCGCTACGGCGGCGATATTCATCTGGCTGGGCATGGTGTTGGCCATCTCATTCCTCGAGGCACCGCTGAAGTTCGGCGCCCCTGGTGTGACTTTGCAAATCGGTTTGGGCATCGGCCGCAGGGTCTTTCGCGCCCTGCACGGCTGCGAAGCGGTGCTCGCCGTCGTCGTGCTGATCGCGGTGATCGCGCATCCGCCGTCCACCTGCGCGGTGGTGGCCTTCGCCGTCGCTGCGCTCGCCCTGGTTGTGCAGGTGCTGGCGGTGCGCCCGGCGCTGACCCGACGCTCCGATGCGGTGCTGGCCGCCGAGCCCGGCGCCGACACCGGCCGTTCGCGAGCGCACTACGTCTTCGTCGGAATCGAAGCCATCAAGGTCGTGGCACTGCTGGCGTCGGGTATCTTGCTGCTGGCTACGTAGAACCCCAGGAGAGCGCCATGAACCCGATTTCGCTGAACGACGTTGCCAATGAGCAACTCGCGGCCGCACGTGACGCACATAGTGGGCGCGCCGCCCACACCGTGCACGGCGGACACGAAAATTCCCTGCGTCAGACCGTGATCGCGCTGGCGGCCGGTCGTGAACTGGCCGAGCACGAAAGTCCCGGTGAGGCAACGCTGCAGGTGCTGGCCGGACGCGTGGTGCTGCGCGCCGACGAGGACGCCGCCGAATTGTCCGCCGGACAGCAGGTCGCGATCCCGCTCAAGCGGCACTCGCTGGAAGCCATCGAGGACTCGGCAGTGCTGCTGACCGTCCTCGCCGGCCGCTGAGCCGCGGTCACCGAGCCGCCGGGTGGCGGCTAGGTAACCCTACCCTCAGCTGGGTCCGGTAGGCTCGGCGCTCGGAATGACTGAGCAACTCTCGCAGGCCGCGCTGCCGATCTTGCCCCGCGAGCTGACGGACATCACTGATGAGGTCCGCGCAGTGTCGGCACCGCCGACCCCGTCGTTGCCGGAGCCGTACGCCATCCGGTTGGCCGACCCGGACGCCGACGCCGCGATGATCTCGGAGTGGATGAACCGTCCGCACCTGGCCGAGGCCTGGGAGTACGACTGGCCCGAGCAGCGCTGGCACGGCTATCTGCGGGCCCAACTTGCCGGCAGCTATTCGCGGCCCATCGTGGGCAGCATGCGCGGCAAGGACGTCGCCTACATCGAGGCCTACCGCGCGGCCAAGGACTCGATCGCGCCGCGTTATGACGCCGACCCACATGATCTCGGTCTGCACGCGGCGATCGCCGACCTGCGCCTGGTCAACCGGGGGTTCGCGCCGCTGCTACTGCCCAAGGTGGTGGCCAGTTTGTTTGAGCTCGACAGCCGTTGTCGCCGAATCATGTTCGACCCGGATCACCGCAACACCGCGGCGCGCCGGTTGTGCGAATACGTGGGGTGTGAGTTCCTCGGCGAGCACGACATGTCCAACCGCCGGATGGCGCTCTACGCGCTGCACCGGCCCGCTGACTAGCCGGGCTGCTCGCCGATCATCTGCTGGTAGCCGTCGAAGTCCGGCTTCATGGCGGCCGCGACCAGCTCCCACAGCACCTCGTCGGTGCCGCCGCCGACCCGGGCCAGTTTCATGTCGCGCCACCACCGGCCCAGCGGGGTCTCGTCGACCAGATAGCCACTGCCGCCGAAGATGTGCATGCACTCTGAGACGACTTCTTCGCCCAGTCGCGCCGCGGTGACCTTGACCGCCGCGGCGGTCCGCAGGTCCAGCTTGCCGACTGCGGCCATCCCGTGCAGGCCGTGCCGCAGCAGGTCCACCCGGGCCTGCAGATCAGCCATCCGCATCCGCAACGCCTGGTGTTCGAACAGCGTCGAGCCGAACTGGCGACGACGGGCCATCCGGGCATGCGTGATCCCCAATACGCGTTGGCAGGACGAGGCGACCTGCCCGGCGATCGACATCCGTTCGTGGGCCAGACCCCAGGATATCGCGGCCAAACCAGTTCCGGCCCGGGCGATCAGTGCGTCCTCGGGCACCCAGGTGTCGATGTGCACCGCGGCGGTGTCCAGCGGGCCGGCACCGACCTTGCGGTAGGGCGTCTGCACCTCGGTCTGCGCGATCGGCACCGCGATCAGCGCGACATTGCCGTGCCGGCTGGTCGAATCGTGGTCGATGCTGCGCGCCACCGTCATGACGTGGTCGCCGATCGGGGACAGAGACACGAACTTCTTGACCCCGCGGACCTCGAACCCGCCTCGGGCCGAGCGGATTTCGGTCTCGCAGATCTGCAGGTCAGAGCCGCCGGACTCCTCGGAGGCGCCGATGCACAGCACCGCTTCACCGCGCATGGCCTGTTCGCAGATGTCCTTGAGGTAGTCCGAGCGGGCGAACCGGCGCAGGATCGCGATCGCCGAATCGTGCAGGCTCACACCGACACCGATGCCGGCTGAACCGAGATAGCCCAGTTTGAATGCCAATTCGATCAGCTTGGCCACGTCGGGATGCTGGGAATCGCCCCACTTACCGCTGAATACACCTGAGCTGCCCAGGTATTCGATCAGTTTGCGCGGGAACTGTTCGCTGGCCTCGGCTTCGGCGGTCCATTCGACCACCCGGTCGTCGAAGGTCTTGTCGAGCAGCTCGCGGTAATCCTTGACGCTCAGTTCTACCGACGCGGTCATGCCTGCGCCACCTCCAGGTTTCGTTTGACCTCCAGCCGGCGCAGTTTGCCCGACGACGTGCGCGGCAACGATCCCGGCGCCAACAGCACCACGTCCGAGGGCACCACACCGCATTCTGCGGCCACCCGCGCGATGATCTGGCTGCGGATGCCGTCGCCGTCCTTGCCGCGGTACTCGGCAGCGATCACCAACCCGGGCCGGGCGCTACCCTCGCCGGCGCCGATCGCGGCCACCGACCCGGCGCGCACGCCGGGCACCTGCGCGGCGACGTTCTCCACCTCGGTGGGGAACACGTTGCGTCCGGCCACCATGATGACTTCCTTGGCGCGCCCGCAGACCACCAGACCGTCGTCGGTCAGGTAGCCCAGATCGCCGGTCTGGAACCACTCGTCGGGACCCAGGGCGTCGCCACCGAGGTAGCCCGACATCATCGAGGTGCCACGCACCTCGACTTCGCCGACCTCGGGACCGGGCCCGCCGGAGTGCTGCTCGGACGGCGTGATGCGCAGCTCCATGCCCGCGACCGGGTGGCCCAGCACCGCGTACTTGCGGACCGCGTCGGTGCTCGGATCCCGGTACTCCTCGGTGCGCAAGCCGCCGCCGAGCGCGGGAAGGGTTGTTGCACAGGTGGATTCGGCCATGCCGTAGGACGGTGCCGCGGCCCCGGGATCGAGGCCGAAGCGGGCCATCTCGGCGAAGAACTGCGCGAAGCCCTCGCAGTCCACCGGCTCGCCGCCGTTGATCGCGAACCGCAGGTTGCTCAGGTCGACCTCGGGAACCCGGCGGGCGTACTTGCCCAGCAGGTTGTAGGCGAAGTTCGGCGCGGCCGTCACCGTGGCCTTGCTGTCGGAGAGCCACTTGAGCCACTGGAACGGTGCGGCGGCAAACGCCGCCGTCGGCGCCAGCCACAACGGCCGGCCCTTGATCGCGGTGGTCAGCGTCAGCACCAGGCCCATGTCGTGGTACTGCGGCAACCAGGAACACACCACGTCCTGGTGGTTGGCCCAATCGACGTGCTGGTTCAGCCCGGACATGTTGGCCAGCACCGCCTCGGTGGACAGCACCGCGGTCTTGGGGGTGCCGGTGGATCCTGCGGTGCCCTGCAGCACGGCCGGGGCGCCCACGGGCGCGGCCACCGGGGTCAGCGTGCGGGAGCGCTGTGCATGCCCGACGACGCCGACGTCGTGCACCGCCAGCGTCGACTCAGCGTCGCGCAGCGGGCCCAGCACCTCGCCGTTGCCGAACACGGTGGTGACACCGATGCCGGCGAACCGGTTCAACGTGGCGGCCGCCCACTGCGGGGGTTCGGCACCGCGCACCGGGCTGGGCAGGATGGACAGGGCTCGGCCGGCCAGCCAGGCCCCCTGCATGGTGGCGACGAACTCGACGGTGGGTTCACCGACCAACCCGACGTGCCCGTCCGGGCCGTCCAGGATGCGCTCGGCGATGTTCTCGGCGCGCGTCTGGACTTCTGGCCAGGGGTGCGGAATCCAACTCGAACTGGCGCGGTCGAAGATGACGAGGTCGTTCGGCGACGTCGTCCAGGCCTGCGCCAGTTTGCTCGCCAGCTCGCTCATCAGAGCGTGGGTGACTTTGCCCGGATGGCCGCCTCGAGATCGGCGACGGTGTCGCAGCTGAGCAGGTCCTCTTCGGACAGCGCGACGCCGAGCTTGTCCTCGATCGCCACCATGCCTACCGCGAAGGCCACCGAGTCCATGCCGACGTCGTCGACCAGGCGTGACTCACCGGTAACCCGCTTCACGTCGATGTTGAGATCGTCGCGCAGAATCTCTTCCAGGGCGGTCCGAACCGCGTCCGTGGTTGGGCTCTCCATAGCCTGCGACCGTACACCGTGGGTAAACCAAGGCTAGCCTTACCCCATCGGTAGCGAGGCCGTGCCAGCCATCGCTGTGTCGCCGCTCGGCGATGTAGGTGGCCAGCTGGAATGCTCGGTCACAGCAGCCCCGCGAGTCCGATGCCGAGCGCGGCGGCGGCCACCCCGGCCAGCACGCTTCCGACGATGTTGACTGCCGCCGAGAACAGTTGGCGTTCTGCGGCGAGCCGATGCGTCTCGTACATCCAGGTGGAGAAGGTGGTGTAGGCGCCGACGAATGCGGTGCCGGCCAGCAGCGCGGTGTGCGGGTGCAGCGCCAGCCCACTGCAGAAGCCCAGCAGTGCCGCGCCGGACAGGTTGACCGCCAGCGTGCCGAACGGAAACGAGCTCGCGGCCCGCGCGGCCACCGCACGGTCGACCAGGAACCGGGCCACCGCGCCCAGCCCGCCGATCACCGCCACGCCGGCCCACAGCGCGACCGTGCTCACGTCCGCACCCGGGCCCGTCCGCCCAGGCCGCTGGCCAGGTGCAGCGCCGCCAGGCCGACCACGATGCTGACCGCGCAGTACGCCAGCGCCAACCCGTAGTGCTGGTGCTCGAGCATCCGCACGGTCTCGACCTGCATGGTGGAGAACGTGGTCAGGCCGCCGCAGAAACCGGTGCCCAGCAGCGGGCGGCGGTAGCTGGACTGCGGTAGTCGCTCGAACAGTCGGGTGCTGAAATAGCCGAGCGCGAAGGCCCCGACGATGTTGGCCACGAACGTCGGCCACGGCCAGTGCCCGGGGTCGTGCACCGCGAACACGGCCAGCGCGGCGCGCGCGACGGTGCCGACCGCGCCACCGACGAATACCGCGGCCAGTTCGCGGTTGTCGTGACCGAACACGCTTGGCAGTATGACGCGCGCGGGGCGGGCGGTCGCCCGACACGCGGCGATCCGCCCGGTAGCTCTCGGCTTGCGGCGACAGCGTCGGTGCCGGTGGGCACAATGGCAACCATGGCTCATCCCCGCGCCGGGAAACCGGCCCGCCCCGAAGACCTGGTCGACCTGGCGCATCTGGTCACCGCCTACTACACCGTGCAACCGGACCCGGAGAACCTGGATCAGCAGGTGGTGTTCGGCACCTCGGGGCACCGCGGATCCAGCCTGGACGGCGCATTCAACGAGGCGCACATCCTGGCCACCACCCAGGCCATCGTGGAATACCGTGCCGCACAAGGCATCACCGGGCCGCTGTTCTTAGGCCGGGACACCCACGGGCTTTCCGAACCGGCGTGGGTTTCGGCGTTGGAAGTGCTGGCCGGCAACGACGTCGTGGTGCTGGTCGACGCCGCCAACCGGTACACGCCCACCCCGGCGGTCAGCCACGCCATCCTGGGCGCCAACCGCGGCCGCTCGGCTGGCTTGGCCGACGGGATCGTGGTCACCCCGTCACACAACCCACCGCGCGACGGCGGCTTCAAGTACAACCCGCCGCACGGCGGGCCGGCCGACTCCGACGCCACCAGCGCAATCGCCAAGCGTGCCAACGACATTCTGCGCGGCGGGCTGGCCGAGGTGAAGCGGGTTCCGGCGGCCCGGGCGGTGCGCAGCGCACAGCGCTACGACTACCTCGACGCCTACGTCTCGGATCTGCCGTCGGTGGTGGACGTCGCCACGATCGCCTCGGCGGGCGTGCGGATCGGGGCCGACCCGTTGGGCGGGGCCAGCGTGGAGTACTGGGGTGCGATCGCCGAGCGGCACCGCATCGATTTGACTGTGGTGAACCCGTTGGTGGATGCCACCTGGCGGTTCATGACGCTGGACACCGACGGCCAGATCAGGATGGACTGCAGCTCGCCGAATGCCATGGCGTCGCTGATCGGCAAGATCGACGACTATCAGATCGCCACCGGCAACGACGCCGACTCCGACCGGCACGGCATCGTCACCCCCGACGGCGGCCTGCTGAACCCCAACCACTATCTGGCGGTCGCGATCGACTACCTGTTCACTCATCGGCGCGACTGGCCGGCCGCGGTGGCCGTCGGCAAGACCGTGGTCAGCAGCTCGATCATCGACCGGGTGGTGGCCGGATTGAGCCGCAATCTGGTCGAGGTACCGGTCGGGTTCAAGTGGTTCGTCGACGGACTACTGGGCGGCACAATCGGTTTCGGCGGCGAAGAATCTGCCGGTGCGTCGTTCCTGCGGACTGACGGCACGGTGTGGACCACCGACAAGGACGGCATCATCTTGGCGCTGCTGGCCGCCGAGATGCTCGCGGTCACCGGCAAGACGCCCTCGCAGCGCTACGCCGAACTCGCCGAGACTTACGGCGCCCCGACGTACGCCCGCATCGACGCGCCCGCCGACCGTGAGCAGAAGGCCCGGCTGGCCAAGTTGTCGGCCGAACAGGTCGGCGCCACCGAACTGGCCGGGGAACCGATCACCGCCAAGCTGACCACCGCGCCCGGCAACGGCGCGCCGCTGGGTGGACTCAAGGTCACCACCGCCAACGCCTGGTT
Organism: Mycobacterium sp. NGS45; assembly: GCF_059812645.1. Lineage (NCBI taxonomy): Bacteria > Bacillati > Actinomycetota > Actinomycetes > Mycobacteriales > Mycobacteriaceae > Mycobacterium > Mycobacterium sp. NGS45. Next base: position 138,529 of record NZ_JCALDB010000010.1, read on the forward strand.
CGCCGCGCGGCCGTCGGGCACCGAGGACGTCTACAAGATTTACGCCGAATCGTTCCTCGGCGCCGAGCACTTGGCACAGGTGCAAGACGCCGCCCGCGAGGTGGTTAATACAGTCATCGGGTGACCTCGCCGACCGCTCCCAGCCTGCCGCGTGAGGTCTGGTTGCTGGTCTGCGCCAATGTGGTGGTGGCGCTGGGCTACGGCGTGGTGGCGCCGGTGCTGCCGTCCTATGCCCGGCACTTCGGGGTGTCGATCGCCGCGGCGACGTTCGTGATCACCGCGTTCGCCGCGCTGCGGCTCGTGGGCGCCCCGCCGGCCGGTTTCCTGGTGCAGCGGCTGGGGGAGCGGCGGGTCTACATCAGCGGGCTGCTGATCGTCGCGGTGTCCACCGGGGCGTGCGCGTTCGCCCAGACCTACGGGCAGTTGCTGCTGTTCCGGACGTTGGGCGGGGTGGGCTCGGCGATGTTCACGGTGTCCTCGCTGGGTCTGATGATCCGGATTTCGCCGCCGGATGCCCGCGGCCGGGTGGCCGGCCTGTTCGCGTCCGGGTTCCTGGTCGGTTCGGTGGGCGGTCCGGTGCTGGGCAGCCTGACCGCCGGACTGGGCCTGTCGGCGCCGTTCCTGATCTACGGCGTGGCGCTGATGGTGGCCTCGGCAGTGGTGTTCTTGTCGCTGCGCAATTCGGAGCTGGCCGCCCCGGCCGTCGACGACCTGCCCACGGTGTCGATGCGGCAGGTGCTGCGGCATCCGGCGTATCGGGCCTCGCTGTTCTCCAACTTCGCCACCGGCTGGTCCTCGATCGGGCTGCGGATCGCGCTGGTTCCGCTGTTCGTGGTCGACGCGCTGGGTCACAGCACCGGGGCTGCCGGGCTGGCGCTGGCCACGTTCGCGATCGGCAACGTCGCGGCCGTGGTGCCCAGCGGCTATCTGTCCGACCGGATGGGGCGGCGCGTCCTGGTGATCGTCGGGTTGACGGTCTCGGCGCTGGCGACCGTGGTGGTGGGGTTCACCACGTCACTGCCGTTCTTCTTGGCGGCGGCGTTCGTCACGGGTGCGGCGACCGGGATGTTCGTCTCGCCGCAGCAGGCCGCGGTGGCTGATGTCGTCGGGAACAAGGCGCGCGGCGGGACCGCGGTGGCGACCTTCCAGATGATGTCGGACCTGGGTGGCATCGTCGGCTCGTTCGCGGTGGGGCAGATCGCGCTGCATGTGAGTTTCGGGATGGCATTCGTCACCACTGGGGTGATCATGTTGGCGGCGGCGGTGGGCTGGCTTTTTGCGCCCGAGACCCGCCCGCCGACCTCGACCGAGCACACACCGGTGCGGCCACTGGGTCCCGATTCCGCCGACGAGCTGCCCTGAGCTGCGGTTTTGGGGCAACGGGCTGCAGTGGTGTAATTTCGATGGGCACCACGGGGCTATGGCGCAGTTGGTAGCGCACCACACTGGCAGTGTGGGGGTCAGGGGTTCGAATCCCCTTAGCTCCACCCGTTGGAAACCCGCTTCGACTTCGGTCGGGGCGGGTTTTCTCTGTTTGCTGTTCGATTGGGCTGGTCCAGTTCGACGACAATCGCGAGCCTCATTCATGCACAGCGCCGAACTTCGGTATCCCCACATTGAGGCATCAGGGTCATGGCGAGTCGTGCTAATTGACTGATTCAAATCCTGCTAATTGACTGATTTGAGCCATGCTAAGTGTATGATTGCTCGATGCGATACGCCAGACGCATCCTCGACGACGAGCTTGATGCGCTCTTCGGGCAGATACCCGCGATCGCCATCGACGGCCCGAAGGCAGTGGGGAAGACCACGACGGCCGAGCAGCGAGTTGTCGGCCTGCTGAGGCTCGACGCAAAGCCCAACTACGAAGCGATGCACGCCGACCCGGGTCTGCTGTTAAGGAGGCCGCGGCCACTGCTCATCGACGAGTGGCAGAAGGTTCCCGAGGTTTGGGATGTCGTGCGGCGTGCTGTCGACGACGATCCGACTGGAGGCCAGTTCCTGCTCGCCGGGAGCGCTACACCCCCCCACGGGGCGACGGCACACTCGGGCGCCGGGCGTATTGGGCGGTTGCGCATGCGCCCAATGACATTGTCCGAGCGGGGGATCGCGTCACCGACGGTCAGTCTCGGCGAATTACTTACTGGCAGTAGGCCACCCCTCGATGGGGTGACGGACGTTCGTCTGGCCGATTACGCGCACGAGATCGTCGCTTCAGGTTTCCCGGGCATGCGGACTCTCGGTGAGCGAGCGCTGAAGTTTCAGCTCGATTCGTACCTGCGCAATGCCGTTGATCGCGACGTGCCGGAGCAAGGGCTCGCGGTTCGTAAGCCCGATGCGATGTTGGGGTGGTTGCGTGCCTACGCCGCAGCCACATCCACCACGGCCAGCTACACCGCAGTGCTCGACGCGGCCACGGCAGGGGTCAGTGACAAGCCGGCGCGTTCAACGACAGTCGCGTACCGAGACGTGCTAACCCAGTTGTGGCTGCTGGATCCGGTGCCCGCTTGGGGGCCTGCGGGAAACCCTTTGGCGCGCTTGGCTCAATCACCTAAGCATCATCTGGCTGATCCAGCGTTGGCGGCACGTCTACTCGGCTTGTCCGTGGATGCGCTTCTCAACGGTGAAGGCCGGCCGATCGGGCCTCAGGCTGGTGGCATGCTCGGCCATCTCTTCGAATCCTTGGTCACACTTTGTATACGGGTTGCCGCGCAGGCCGCCGACGCTACCGTTGGTCATCTGCGGACACGCAACGGCGACCACGAGATAGATCTGGTGTTGGTACGAGACGACGGCAGAGCGCTCGCCGTCGAGGTGAAACTGGCCGCAACCGTCGAAGATCGAGATGTGGCACACTTGCGCTGGCTCGGCGACCACCTAGGCGTGGACCTGCTCGACGCGGTCATCATCAACACGGGGCCGAACGCCTACCGTCGCCCCGACGGCGTCGGCGTGGTCCCACTCGCGCTGCTGGGTTCGTAGCGGGTCGAAACCGCGAACGGCGGCTTTCGATCAAGACGAGCCAACGCCAATGCCAAGACGGCTAATGGTTCTTTGCCGACCCTTGTGGAGGTCGTGCTCTGACGACCGTCTTGACGACAACGCTGACGACAGTTACGAATGCCCCCCTTTCTCCAGGCCGAATTGGTCGTTGCCAGCCTGGTCACGGTTTCTGCCATCTGGGTTCCTGCGCGGGCGTGCAGGTGTGCTGCGTGCCCTACGCGCACAGAGTGTGCAATGAGTGCACGTTTGGCGGCTGTTTCATGTGCCCTACGTGCACACAGTGTGCAATGAGTGCACGCTCGACGGCGGTTTCATGTGCCCTGAGTGCACACAGTGTGCAACGAGTGCACGGTCGCGGGATGTCCCGTGTGCACGGCGCAGCTAGCGCACCGCCGCGGTCACGAAATCGGTGATGGCATCGTGCATCTGCTGCAAACCGGGTTCCTCGATGGGGTAGTGCCCGGCATTGCTGAGTAGTACGGTGCGCACCGGCACCTTGGTGACCCGGTCGAGGACGAGCTGACTCAGTTCGAGCGGGGACCAGCGGTCCTCGGCAGGTTGGGTGAGCAGGATCGGGCAGGCGTCGAAGTCCTCGGGTTCGACGGCCGGCGTGTATTTCAGGTAGCTGTCCAGGAACTTGATGGACACCCAGTTGCCGCCCGAGGTGCGGTCGGAGGTCATCACCTTCAGCGCGCCGGGGTGATTGACCAAGGTGGACATCTTGGACGCCACGGTCATCGGGAAGGGCATCCGCCGGAGCGGTGTCGCGGCGACCGCCCCCATCACGGGCACCCCGACGCGGGAGATGAACTTGTCGTGCGAGGTGTCGTCGCGGACCTTCTGGTGGCGCTGGTCCAGGAAGGTCATGCCGATGATGCCGCGCAGCGTTCCCTTGGGCGCCTTGGCGGCGACGTGATAGGCGAGCATGCCACCTGCGCTGAGGCCGTAGAGGAAGATCGGGCGGTCATCGCGAGCCTGTTCGTGGGCCAGGAACTCGACGACCAGGTCGACCCAGTCGTCGTAGGACGGTGCGGCACCCGGCGCGACTCCGGTCAGGCCGTAGCCGAGGTTGTCCAATGCGACGGTCTCGAAGCCGCGTTGGGCCAACGGTGCACCGACGATCAAACTCATCTGCCGACCATTGGTCCCCACGCCATGGTGCAGCACGATCTTGGCCGGGGCGTCCGGGTTGGCGTAGCGGTCCAGGTGCACCCGATGGCCGCGGTAGGACCAGAATTCCTCGCTCGGCAGCGTGTCAGCGGTCAGCCGGAACCGTTCGGGCAAGAAGGCCTGGAGGTCCTGCCAGGCTTGCTGGTCGCGGTAGAACGCTGCGCTGCGGTTGGCCATGCTCACGACTCCTCGCCGCCAGGTGTGACGTTGCTGGATCAGCTTCCATTATGAGGAGGCGCTGCGTGCGGGCGTGCAGCTACAGGTAGATCCGTTGCGGTCGAAGAATGCATGTGGCTAGCCTGCCAGCGCCTCCTTGATGTCCTTGCGCGAACTGATCCCGAGCTTGCTGTACACCTTGCGCAGATGCCATTCCACGGTGTGCGGGCTCAAGAACAGCTCGGCGCCGATCATCGGGTTGGTCAAGCCGTTGGCCGCCAGACCGGCGATCTGCGCCTCCTGCGGGGTCAGCGTGGTCGACGGGCCGGCCGCGCGGGTGCGTACGTGCTCACCGGTGGCGACGAGTTCGCGGCGGGCGCGCTCGGCGAAGGCCGCCGCACCCATCCGATCGAACATCTGATGCGCGGTGCGCAACTGCTCGCGGGCTGCGGTGCGGCGCCGGGTCCGACGCAGCCACTCACCGAAGAGCAGATGGGTGCGTGCCAGCTCGACGATCACGAGATCGCGGTCGAATTCCTCGATGGCCGCGCGGTACAACGCCTCGGCCTGATCGTCGTCGGCCAGCAGTGCCCGGCTGCGTGCGCTGACCCCACGCGCCCAGCCGGAATCGGCGGGGTCGGTCAGCGCGAGCAAACGCTGCAAAGAAGCGCGGGCCTGGTCGAGTTCACCGCAGCGGGTGGCCGCCTCGATGTGCTCCACCAGCGACAGCCCAGTGAAGTTGTAGCCGTCGTGATCGATACCGGAACGGGCCGCTTCCAGGGCTTGTTGGTAGTGGGCCAGGCCGTTGTACAGCACCCCTTGCACGAACCAGGTGACGCCCAGCAGCGAGACCTCGCCGCGCTCGATGGCGGCGACATGAGCGTCGGCAATCATGTTGGTAGCAGCGACTTCGTCGCCGCGCCAGGCCGCCAGCACCAGCGCGCCGTAGGTGTGCGGGGCGTTTCCGGTGGCGGCGGCGATCGCCTCGGCCTCCTCGAGAGCAGTTGCGGCGGCGTCGAATTCACCGTGATGCAGGTGCACGCCGCCGGCATAGACCAGCGCCAGTGGCAGTGCGCCGAGCGCGCCGATGTCGCGGGCCAACCGGACCGCGCGGGTGGCCAGCGCATCCCACGCCGGCAGGTCCCAACCGTGATGGATGAAGGACTCCAACGCCACCGGCGCCAACAGCAGCCACCGCAGGGTCGCTTCCCGGCCACCGAGCTGCTCTTCGGCGAACGGCTGAAAAGCCTGTCGCAGCAACGGTAGTCCGGTATCCACACCGTCGGCCAGCAGCGCGGACACGCCGTCGAGCAGCAGGTCAGCGGCCGGCGACGACGACGGCGGCGCCCCGGAGGCCCGGGCTGCGATCGCCGCGGCCCGCGCTCCTGACGTGCCGTGCAGACGGCCCGCGAAGACCGTCGCGCTGATGGCCTCCAGGTAGGTTTCCCGCGCCAGCGGGGACTGGGCGGTCGCGAATTGTGCAGCAGCATCCAGCAATAGCGGCGCTGCTTCGTCACTTCGACTGCGGGCGAACAGTATTCTGGCGCGCAACCGGGTCAGCCGGGCCTGGTCCAGCGGCTGCAGCGGGCACACACTGGCCAGCGCGGCCAGTTCGGTGGCGGCTTCGGGTGCCGCCGCTGAGAAGTGCGCTTCGGCGGCGGCCAGCGCTCGAAGCCCTCGTTGCTCGGGATCCGGTGTCAGCTCGGCGGCACGTTTGAGCAGCACCGCCTCGGCGGCCATCCCGCCGCGCTGGCGGGCTCGGCCGGCCGCGCGGTCCAGCCCGGCCGCGACGGCTTCGTCGGGACCTTCGGCGGCCTGCGCGGCGTGCCAGGCCCGTCGGTCCGGATCGAGCACGGCGTCGGTCACCTCGGCCAGCGCTCGGTGCACCGCGCGACGCCGCTGCGGGTCGGCGCCGTAGTAGACCGCAGAACGCACCAGCGGGTGGCGGAACTGTACGAATTCGCCGAACCCGATCAGGCCGACCGACCTGGCCGGTGCAGCATCCGGGGTGACCTGCAGGATCTCGGCTGCCCGGCCGAGCAGGCTGGGATCGCCGACCGGGTCGGCGGCCGCGATCAGCAGCAGCGTCTTGGTGTTGGCCGGCAGTTCCGCCAGCCGCAGCGCGAAGTCGCGCTCCACCCGGCTGGCGACCGGACCGCTCGGGTGTCCGTCCTCGGGTGCCAGGCCGTAGCCCAACTCGGCGGCGCTGCGCCCGCGGTAGAGCTCGAGCAGGGCCAACGGGTTGCCCTGCGTTTCGGCGACCAGCCGCTTGCGCACCCGCTGCTCGAGCCGCCCGTTGACGGCGGCTTCCAACAGTTCGCCGGCCGCCGAGGGGTCCAGGCCACCGATCGTCACGGTGGGCAGCCCGGTCAGAGTGCCCTGGCCTTCCGGGTCGCGCACCGCGAACACCATCGCGATCGGTTCGGCCATCAACCGGCGCGCCACGAACTCCAGTGTTTGCCGGGACACCTGATCCAGCCACTGCGCATCGTCGACGACGACGAGGATCGGCCGCTCTTCGGAGGCGCGGGTGAGCAGGGACAACACCGCGAGGCCGACCAGGAAGCGGTCCGGTGCATCACCGACGGCCAGACCGAACGCCACGTGCAGGGCGTCCCGTTGCGGTTCCGGCAACGCGTCGACGTCGCCCAGGAAGGGCGCACAGAGGTGGTGCAGACCCGCATAGGCGAGTTCCATGTCCGCCTCGACGCCGCGGGTTCTGCTCACCGTCAGGTTGGTGGCATGGGCGACGAGGAAGTCGAGTAGCGCTGATTTGCCGATGCCGGCCTCGCCGCGCAGCACCTGCACGCCGGACTGGCGGTGCCGCAGCGCGTCGAGTACTCCGAGTAACTGCGCGCATTCCGGGTGCCGGCCGACCAGCTCGGGCAGCGGACTGGCACTCATGCGGCGGCTCCTGGCGCGGCGGACAAGGGCGGATGACGAAAACGGTACCGCTTCGGTGGCAAACCGTTTGACCGCCCGGTGCATTGATTCGGCGGCACCGAGGATGACGCGACTCGCCGCCGGGGGTTCTGGGCAGCACCAACTCAGCAGAGGAGAACATCATGGAACTCAACGGTTATCGCGCACTGGTCACCGGCGGCACCGCCGGAATCGGGTTGGCCAGCGCCGCCTTGCTCGCGGGTGCGGGCGCCGACGTCGTGATCGCCGGCCGGGACGCTCAGCGCGGCGACCGGGCCGCCTTCGGGTACGACCGGTTGCGGTTCGTGCAGGCTGACCTCGGCGACCTGGCGTCGCTTCGGGCGTTGGCCGAACAGACCGGCGCGGTGGACATCCTGGTCAACAACGCAGCGAGCTTTCCCGGTGCCCTGACCGTCGACCAGGACGCCACGTCGTTTCAGCGGACCTTCGACATCAACGTGCGGGGCACCTACTTCCTCACCGCCGCAATGGTTCCTGGAATGCTGTCCCGAGGCCGGGGCAGCGTCGTCAACGTCACCTCGATGGTGGCGTTCCGCGGGGTTCCGGCAGCTTCGGTATACAGCGCGACCAAGGCTGCCGTCGAGTCGTTGACCCGCACCTGGGCAGCCGAATTCGGCGGCCAGGGCATTCGGGTCAATTCGGTGGCGCCGGGACCGACCCGGACCGACGGCGTGGACGCCGAATGGGGTGAGACCAACGAGGAGCTGGGGCGATCGCTGCCGCTCGGCCGGACCGCGCAACCCGCCGAGATCGCGCAGGCCGTGCTGTTCTTGGCCTCCCCGCGCTCCAGTTTCATCACCGGGTCGACGTTGCACGTCGACGGCGGCGGGATCGCGATCTGAGTCGGCCGACCACGCAGATCCGCGGAACCACGCAGCCGCCACCACGGACCCGACCACGTACTTCCCAGGGTTCGGCCGGCCCCGCCGACGGCGAATCTGAAGGTGACCGCGTCACCCAGAACCGAACCGGAAGGGAAGTCCGATCATGAGCAGCAACGCAGTGCCCGAGAACCCCAGTGGTGGGGTTGATCCGGCCCGATTCGTGAACGAGGTGTGGCCCCTGATCGACGTGTTGGCCCGGGGCGCTCGCCGACTCACCCACAACGACGCCGACGCCGAGGATCTGCTGCAGGAGACGTTGCTGCGGGCCTACACCGGCTTCGGTTCGTTCCGCGGCGGGACCAACCTGCAGGCCTGGCTGTTCCGGATCATGCGCAACCGGTGGATCAACGATCACCGCTGGCGGCAACGGCGCCCGGCCGAGACGTTGGCCGGCGCGCTCAACGACAACGATTTGGGCGAGCACGGGCTGCAGCGGCGGGTGTCGGCGCGCTCAGCCGAAGCCGCGCTGCTCGATGCGCTGCCCAACGTCCGGGTCAAGGCCGCGCTGTCGGCGTTGCCGGTCGGCTTCGCCGCAGTGTTGTTCTACGTCGCCGTCGAGGGCTACAGCTACGCCGAGACCGCAGCGCTGCTGGACATTCCGATCGGCACGGTGATGTCGCGGATGTCGCGGGCACGCAAGCAGTTGCGTGGCGCTCTGAGCGACGACGAAGCCGCCGCGCCGGCCGATCTGGTGGCGTGAGTCTTCGGGGATGAAGTCGCGCACCGGGCGGTGTTCGAGGAGACGGATCGTTTGTCACTACCGCGCCGTGGCGGCGTACAGGAGGAGAAAAACATGAGCGTGCAAAGCATTTCGGAGATCGAACGGGGTGGGCTCGACGAGCTGGTGCCGTCCCGCTATGTGCAGCAGGTCGGCGACATCGAAGTGTTGGTGATCAGCGACGGCGTGCTGCCGATCACCGCCTCGACGTTGGCCACCAACGTCGACCCGGCCGAACTGGCCGCCTGGTTGGGGGAGAATTACCTGCCGCCAGAGGTGGTGGACTGGCCGCTGAACGTCGTGGTAGTGCGCAGCGGCGAGCAGACCATCCTGGTGGACGCCGGTCTGGGACTGGAGTTTCCGGACTTCCCGCGCGCCGGGCAGACCGTGCAGCGGTTGGCGGCCGCCGGTGTCGATCTCGGGTCGGTGACCGATGTGGTGCTCACCCATCTGCACATGGACCACGTCGGCGGGCTGATCACCGACGGGGTCAAGGAGCGGCTGCGCCCGGATCTGCGGGTGCACCTGGCTGCCGCCGAGGCCGAGTTCTGGGAGACACCGAACTTCGCGCAAACCACGATGCCGCAACCGATCCCGGGTGTGCTGCGCCGGGTGGCCGCACAGTTCCTGGACGAGTACCGCGGCACCCTGCAGCCGTTCGAGACGGAGTACGAGGTGGCTCCGGGGGTGCTGATCTCGCGCACCGGCGGTCACACCCCGGGCCACAGCATCGTGCGGGTGGCCTCCGGTGGTGAAGCGCTCACCTTTGCCGGCGACGCCATCTTCGCACCGGGGTTCGAGAACCCGGAGTGGCACAACGGGTTCGAGCACGATCCGGTGGAGGCAGCCCGGGTCCGGGTGCGGCTGCTGACCGAACTCGCGGCGACCGGTGAATCGTTGGTGGCCACACATCTGCCGTTCCCGTCGGTGTGCAAGGTGGCCACCGCTGGTGATGCGTTCCGGTGCATACCTACCGTGTGGGACTACTGAGTAAGGACCGCCGAGCGTGCAGGTATAGGCAAATCTCCTACTGTCGGGAAATGCATGTACCTGCACGTTCGGCAGGTAGGGGATACAGCGTGCCGCGCTCGGGCGGCGCTGGGCTCACTCTCCGCAGCAGCCGCAACCATCGCCCTGCGGGGAGTCCGTCAAACCCACGGGCGCACAGCAGGTGTCGCCCTGCCAAGCGTTGAGGCCCTCCTTGACCGCGATCGCCGCGATCACCAGACCGGCGATCGGGTCGGCCCAGGCCCAGCCGAACAGGCTGTTGAGCAGCAGGCCGCCGAGCAGCACCGCGGACAGGTAGGTGCACAGCAGCGTCTGTTTGGAGTCGGCGACCGCGGACTGCGATCCGTATTCGCGGCCGGCGCGGCGCTGCAGATAGGACAGTACCGGCATGATCACCAGGCTCAGGGCCGCCACAACGATACCGATGGTGGACGGCTCGGCCGCGCCGGCGCCGAGCAGGGTGCGCAGGGCGTCGACCGTGACGAAGGTGGCCAGTCCGAAGAACGAGAACGCGATGATCCGCAGCGCGATCTTCTCTCGGGCCTCCGGGTCGCGTCCGGTGAACTGCCAGGCCACCGCGGCGGCCGAGGACACCTCGATCACCGAGTCCAGGCCAAAGCCGACCAGCGCGGTGGAGGACACCCGGGCGCCCTCGCCGAGCGCGACGACGGCCTCGACGACGTTGTAGGAGATGGTCGCGGCGACGAAGAATCGGATGCGTCGGGCCAGCAGCGCCCGGCGGGCCCCGGTCGCGGTGGGGGAGGTCATCAGCCGCAGCCGCACACGGCGCCGTCGGGGCCGATGCAGCGGCAGTCCGGGTCAACCGCCAGCACCAGGCCCAGCAGATCGTCGAGCGCGTGGCCGATCCGGGCGTCGGCCAGTTCATAGCGGGTGCGACGCCCCTCCGGGACCGCCAGCACCAAACCGCAACCACGAAGGCAGGCAAGGTGATTGGACAACGTCTGGCGTGACACCCCGATCCGGTCGGCCAGGTCGGCGGGATAACCGGGTGCGGCGTTGAGGTGTAACAGGATTCGGGTGCGGGTCGGGTCGGAGAGCGCGTGCCCGAACCGGGCCAGCGCATCGGTGTGGCTGAGCGTCTGCACCGACTGATAGTACAGCAGATCCTGTATTCAGGGAATCCTGAACTGTGCGTCGCGGTTCACCCGCGACGGTCAGTCCGACCTTCGGCGAACCGGTTGAACGATCGGCGCAGTTCGCCGGTGGCCGTGCACATCACCTGGGTCCGGTTCTCGATGTCGAGAGCGTGCCGCAGGCTGGGCGCATCAATGGTCTGCCACATGGTCTCCTTGGTCATCCACACTGCCAGCGGTGAATGCGCCGCGATCTCTTCGGCTTTCGCCACCGCACGGTCGAGCAACTGCTGGGGCTCCACGACGTCGACGAGCAGACCCATCGACAGCGCCTCCTCGGCGTCGAACACCCGGCCGGTCAACAGCAACTCGGCCGAGCGGGACGCGCCAACCAGGCGCGGCAGGAAGTAGCTCGATCCCATGTCGCAGGCCGAGACGCCGTGCCGGATGAAGACCGCGCCGAAGCTGGCCTGCGGTGTGGCATAACGCAGATCGCAGGCCAGGGCCAGTGAGAAGCCACCGCCGACAGCGGCGCCATTGACCGCGGCGATCACCGGTTGGCGCATCCGGTGGATCTTCTCGAATGCCGAGGCCATCAGTTCCTGGCCGGCGAAGGTGCGGGTGGTCGGGTCGGGATCTGCGACGAGCTGGGCCATCGCGGTGCTGCCCGGGCGGGTGTAGTCGTCGCGGGTCGCCTTCATGTCCGCCCCGGCGCAGAACGAGCTGCCCGCCCCGGTGAGCACCACTACCCGAATATCGTTGCGGCCGTTGATCTCATCGAGGATGGTGTGCAGGTCGGCCAGGGTCTGGGTGTCCAGGGCGTTGCGTCGGTCCGGCCGGTTGAGGGTCACGACCACGATGCCGTTGCGGCGCTCGTCGACGTCGATCGCTGGCATGTGTTCCTCCAGAGTTTCGGCGGTGCGGGTGCAGCTACCTGCATCCTGCCCGAGTACCAGCACCGGCCCGTGTGCCGGTGCCGGCGGTGAGGACGGCCAGGATGGCCGGCAGGGTTCGCCGGGCTCACTCGGTCGTGGCCAGCGCTGAGTTCCTGGCCTGAATTCCGGACCTGTCCATCAGGCACCTGATCCTCAAAGCTGTTGTGCACCAGTGGGATAATTCGTCGTGTCCGAAAGGGAAGCTATTTCTGTTCGGAAATTTCGCGCTTGCATTTACGTCAATTTCACAATTGTTTGTCGTTTAACGGACTACCATCCGGGCAGGGTTTGGGAAATTGCGGTCAATGGGGGAGATATGGGCTGCAGGACACTTCGCGTGACGGGGTGATGGATGTGCGCCTGGTCGCGCATGTCCGTCCCCTCCCGGTGGCGCGACCAGGTGCCTCATCCTGCCCAACGCGGCAAAGCATCGGCAACTCGCCGTCGGGCGATCAGCGTTTGGTCGACTCGGTTTGCCCGTTGCACGGCGGACCCCACATGCCGCGCCCGGCGTCGCGTGCCTCGGCTTCGGCGGCCGCGATCTGCGGGTAACGCTGCACCGGCTGGCGGTTGTAGATGTAGGCACGGGCCATGCCGGCCCGGGCCGCTTCCACCGAGTAGTCCCAGCCGTCGGCCTTGACCAGATATGCCAGCGTGCGCCCGTACCGGTTGTGCAGATCCTGGGTCGGGTCATACTCGATCGCGACCCGCTTCCCGACGAGTTGGCTGCGGGCGAACTCGGTGGCCTCGGGTCCCCAGCACCCCACCGTGTAGCCAGGCTTGCGGGTCTCCGGGGTGTCGATGCCGAGCACCCGGATCCGCAGCCGGCCGCGGACGTCGTCCCGGACGTCGATTGTGTCACCGTCGACCACCTTGAGCACGGTGGCGGTGACGTCGACGGGTGCGGCCGTCGAAGCCGGAGCGCCCAGCAGTCCGACGGTCGCAGTCAGCAGGCTCAGTACGGCGATTGCGACGGATCTCAAGGCCTAAGTCAGCTTTCGCAACCGATTCCGTCGCCGTCGCGGTCCAAGTGCGTGCCGTACTTGTCGCTCGACGACGGGATGTTGGTGTCGCCGGCCGCTCGCGCGGCCGTGCAGTTCTGGTACGGCGCGGCCGCAGCGACCGGCGCGAACAGCAGCCCAACTGCGGCGATGGCGGTGGCAATGGATGCCGAACGAATCATGGCAATGTCCCCAGAAGTACCGAACGAATTGACGGCAGGGTAGGCAAGTGGGGTAGTCAAGGCAAGCGGTTACCTCGGGCGCGGCTGGGTGACGGCTTCGGATTACGGAGTGGTCTCGGATGGCCCGCGCTGGTTTCGAGCAATCTTTGCGGATGCAGAACGGCAATCTGCAGGTCGATGTGGCATGCGGTGTTTGCTCAGGTGAGAGCGGGGGAGACCGCTGCGGTTTCCGTAGTCGACGAAACATAACAGCGGATACTGGGGAAATTTTCAGGTTCTGCCAGGTCCGTGAACTGCACTGATCTCCTGGAATGCCCCCGATGCGGAATCCGTACTGATCTCGACCTGAGATTTTCCTGAGATGTCTTTGCTACAGTCGTGCTCGCTTGCGTGAATTCGGGATCACAAACTGACGGGAGCGCAACAATGATCACTTCGCCCCCACCGCCGACGCCGCCTGGTTTGGGCACGGCTGAGGCGATGGCGGTCACTGCGGCAGCGGTGGCGACGGCGAAGTTGGCTTTCGGCCGCATCCTCGATGGTTTCGGAGACCACGCGGTCGCAGCAGCGCGGGGTCACTGCGACGGACCAGCTCACTCAGGGCGGAGATGATCAAGAATGAGGAGGACGGCGCCGAGTCTCGGGGGAGACAACCTCAGTTGGTGAAACCGTCTTCTCGACTGCCGGGAGGGGACAGCCGAGCAGGCGGTTTCACCACCACCAACCAAAGGGGCGCCCGGGCGTGAAAGTGCGGCATCTGAACTGCGGCACGATGAACGTCCCTGGCGCCCCAATGGTGTGCCATGTGCTGCTGGTGGAAACCGACGCCGGACTCGTGTTGGTGGACACCGGATTCGGCGCTCACGACTGCCAGGCTCCGGGGCCACGCCTCGGCCCCAGCCGCCACCTCCTGCGGCCCGTGCTCCGCCACGGCGAGACCGCCCTGGCCCAGCTGCGCGGCCTAGGGTTCAAGTCCGAAGACGTCCGGCACATCGTGCTGACCCACTTCGACTATGACCACATCGGCGGCCTGGCCGACTTCCCGCACGCCAAGATCCACGTCACCGCCGATGAGGCCCGCGGTGCTGTGCACGCCCCGTCACTGCGAGAACGGCTGCGCTACCGCAGCCCGCAGTGGGCACATGGCCCGCACCTGGTCGAATACGGTCCCGGTGGTGAAGCCTGGCGCGGTTTTCGGGCCGCCCGCCCGCTGGACGAGATCGACGCGGGCATTGTGCTCATCCCGATGCCCGGGCACACCCGTGGGCACGCTGCGGTCGCGGTGGATGCCGGGCACCGTTGGGTGCTGCACGCCGGCGACGCCTTCTACCATCGCTCCAGGCTTATCGGCGGCCGCCAGCCGCTGGCCTGGCAGATCTCCGAAACGGCGATGCCGTTCGATCGAAAGCAGTTGCGCGCCAACCAGGAACGGCTGGCCGAGACGCATCGGCGTGGCGACACCGGCCTGCTGGTGGTCTGCGCGCACGACCCGGTGCTGCTCGACGCAGCACGCGACACCGCCTAGCCGGCTCGGCGATCACCGAAGTCGCTGGGCTGGAAAGTCGCTGAAAAGTCGCTTCGAGCTGAGACACCACTACACCTACTTCGCCGGCGCCCCGTCACCAAGCGCCAGGAATTCTCAACGCAGCACCCACCGACCTGCCATCATATTCCCAACGATCGGGGAACCATGACCAGGCAGGACGACGACAGCTGGGGCGTGGCCGAAAGTGTCGGCGCCACCGCGCTGGGTGCGGCCGCCGTACGGGCCTTCGAAAACGCCGCGCCCACACCGCTGTTCACCGATCCGTACGCACAGTGGTTTCTCGACGCCGCCTCCGAGGCCGGTCCCGCGACCCGTTTCGGCGGGGTGCGCCCCGAGGATTTCCGCGACGTCGATCCGGAACTGGCCGACTTCGTCGCCGCCATGACCAACTTCGCCGCAGCACGCACCAAGTTCTTCGACGACGCCGTCGTCGTCGCGGCTCGCGCCGGGATCCGGCAGTTCGTCTGCCTGGCGGCCGGCCTGGACACTCGGGCCTGGCGCTTGCCGGAGCTGTCGCACGGCCGCGTGTTCGAGATCGACCAGCCCGGCGTACTGGACTTCAAGGCCCGAGTGCTGACCAGCCACGGCGTCGCTCCAGCCACCGGGTACACGGCGGTGCCGATCGATCTGCGCCAGGACTGGCCAAGCGCTCTGCAACACAACGGTTTCCAACCGGCCCAGCCCAGCGACTGGCTGATCGAGGGGCTACTGCCGTACCTGCCGCCGGAAGCCCAAGCCGCGCTGTTCGAACGAATCTGCGCGCTGAGTGCCCCGGGCAGCCAGCTCGTCGTCGACACCTACCGGCCCGAGTTCTACCAACAGGAGGCCACCCAGGCGATGTTCAGCCAGATGGACCGGGCGACCCGCGGCGATGACGACGCCGAACGGATCTACAGCGAGGAGCTGTTCTTCAGCGGTGAGCGCATCGACGTCGTCGACTGGCTCACACAGCGCGGCTGGGGCGCCGAACCGTTGGACGCCGTCGCGGCGATGACCAACCACGGCCGACCCCCGGCGCCCAGCGTCGACCCGGCCACGGTGAGCAGCGACTTCATCGTCGCCCGGCGTATCGACGGATGAGTCAGGCCTGCTCGCTGGGTTTGGCTTCCCGGTTGCGGATGCGCGGGTAGAGCTGCACCACCTCGGCCACCACGCTGGGATTGGCGTGCGCCATCTCGACCAGCGAAACCAGGGTGTTGGCCACGTCGTCGAGCGCCGACATCTGCGCCGGCAGCTGGCCGTGCTCGATCCAGGAGCGGAACAGCTGCGCCAGCAGGTCACGGTCGGCACCGCGCAGGATCTCGGTGTTGTCGGTCGGCCCGATGCCCACCCGCATCACCGAGATCTCGGGATGCTCACTGCGCCAGGAATGCAGGATCTCGTCGAGGGCGGCCTTGCTGGCGTTGTAGGCGGCCACACCGGCGCGTGGGTTGCCCACGTCGTGCGCCGAGGCGACCAGCACCACGCCCTGCTCGGACAGGTGCGGCAGCACCGCGCGCAGCACGTTGTTGGCGCCGATCGCGTTGACCGAGAAGGCATGCACCCAGGTCGCGACGTCGGTGTCCTCGATGTAGGCGATCGGCACCACGGTGCTGGTGAACACCACCGCGTCCAATCCGCCCAGGGCCTCGACCGCCTGATCCACCACGGCGGGGATGCTGCCGGAGTTCTCGACGTCGAGCTCGAAGGCCGTACCGCCGATCTGCTCGGCCAACTCGTTGAGCAACTCGATGCGCCGCGCCGCGACCGCCACCGAGGCGCCGCGCTCGGCGGCCTTGACCGCCACCGCGTGCCCGATCCCCGAGGATGCCCCGACGACGAGGACTCGCAATCCGGCCGCGCTCTGGGCGCTCATCGGAGTGCCTCGCTGCGCGCGGACCGTGCGGGGGAGTTACGCCTCATTGCGGGACTCGCTTTCTCGAACTTGGCTGTTAGGGCATCCTATGTTCGACATCACACCGGCGTGTCGGCGACCCCGATGCGGCGTGTCGGGCGTGCTGGGTGCGGCGCGCTATCAGGGCAACTCGACCTTGCTGGCCAGCCAACGCCCATCGACCTTCTGCAGGGTCATCTTGATCCGGCTGCGGTCGGTCCGCGGTTCGGGTTGCGCAGAGTTGCTGATTGTCTGGTCGACGAACAGCAGAACCACCACCTGCTCCGGAGTGGCCGACTGCACCGCCGAGTCCAGCACCTTGCCTTCGGCGTGGGCCTTGTTGTCGATCAGCAGCTGCCGCAATTGAGCGGAGGAACTGGTGTACATCTCCTTGAATTCACCGGTGGACCCGTCGAGCACCTTCTCCAGGTCTGCGTCGATGTTGTCGGAGTTGATGCTGGTCAGGATGGCTGCGAAGTCGACGGCGGCGGCTTGGGCTTCCTCGCCCGCGCTGGCGGCGTCTTGGGCGGCGCGGGCGGCGTCTTGGGCCACGCTGGCGGTGGCAGCGCGGTCGGCGGCCGAACGCCACTGCAGCGCCGCGAAGCCAGCTCCGGCGAGTGCGGCGACCAGCGGCACGGCCAGCGCCGCGACCGCAATCTGCAGACCGCGTCTGGGGCGTGGTGCAGTATGCGGTGGGGGAGGCAGGCTCGGGTAGGGCTGCTCGACGCGACCGGCGGCGATCAGTGGCGCGCGGACCGGGTGGGCTGGGTAGCTGCCGGGTCCGGTGGGGCCGGCAAACGAGGTGGGTGCGGTGTCGACGGCAGCGCGCAGCGCCTGCGCGAAGCCGCTACAGCTGTCGAATCGGTCACCGGGATCCTTGCTCAACGCCTTGGCCAGTGGTGCGTCGAGCGCGCCCAGGTGTGGATGGGTGTCGGCCAGTCGGGGCGGCGGGGCACTCAGATGCCGGCCGATCACCACCGCAGGATTGGGGTCGCGGAACGGGGCCCGGCCGGTCAGTAGGTGATAGGTGGTGGCAGCCAGCGAGTACTGGTCGGTGCGGCTGCTCAGGGTCTGCCCGGTGAGCTGTTCGGGAGCGGCGTAGTCGACCGTGCCGACCATGAAATTCGTCGCGGTCAGGCCGGCATCGTCGTCGACCTGACGAGCAATTCCGAAGTCAGTCAACAGGACTCGTCGATCCAGTTCGGCGCCCGCATGGGTGATCATGATGTTGCCGGGTTTGATGTCGCGGTGCAGCAGGCCTTGCCGGTGTGCGTAGTCGAGCGCCGACGCGACGGCGGTGACGATCTGCAGGGCCCGATCGACGGGTAGGCCGTGGGGCTGTTGCTTGAGCAGATGCGCGGCGTCCTCGCCGTTGACGTAGTCCATCGCGATCCACAGATGCCCGTCTTGCTCACCGCGGTCCAGTACGCCGACGATGTGTGGGTGCCGCAGCCGGGCGGCCAGATCGGCTTCCCGCAGGAACCGTTCACGAAACTGGGCGTCGGACGACACCGTGTCGGACAGCGTCTTGAGGGCGTCCTGGCGGGGGAGCCGCGGATGCTGGGCCAGGTACACCTCGCCCATCCCGCCGGTGCCGAGCAACCGGACAATGGTGTAGCCCGCGAACTGCTGGCCCCCGTGGAGTTGCATGGAGCGGATCCTATCCGGCTGTGTGCGGCGCACTTCGCGCCTAATTCGGTTGCCCGCCGCCCCTACGCTGGGAAAGTGAACGTCTTCCGCAACCCGCACAACACCGATTGGCACCGCGAGATCGCCGAGCGCAACACGGTGCTGCGCACCCAGGTGGGTTCGGGGCTGCACGGCGTGACGGTCGAGGGCACCGACGACCGCGACGAGATGGGTGTGTGCATCGAGCCGCCGGAGTGCGTGATCGGCCTGGCCCGCTTCGAGCAGTACGTGTTTCGCACCCAACCCGAAGGAGCGCGCTCGGGCGCCGGCGATCTGGACCTGGTGATCTACGGCCTGCGCAAGTGGGCCGCGCTGGCCGCGCACGGCAACCCGACCGTGCTGTTGCTGTTGTTCGCCCCCGCCTCGGAGATCGTCGAAATCTCCTGGCCGGGAGCAGAATTGCAGGCGAGCGCTGAGCTGTTCCTGTCCCGCGATGCCGGCCGCAGGTTCATCGGGTACCTGGACGCGCAGCGCGAACAACTGCTCGGGTTGCGTTCGGGAAGCACCAATCGTCCAGAACTGGTGGACAAGTACGGATTCGACTCGAAGTTCGCCTATCACGCGATCCGGCTGGGTCTGCAAGGTGCCGAGTTGATGACGACCGGGCGGATCACGTTGCCGATGCCCGAACCGTCGCGCAGCTGGCTGCGCGGGCTGCGAGTCGGTGAGGTCGACCGCGCCACCATGCTCGAGCGGCTCGACGATGTGCGCGCCGATCTGGTCGCGGCCACCGAGATCGCGGACCTGCCCGAGCGGCCCGACTACGACCAGGTCAACGACTGGCTGGTGAGCATCTACACCCAGTGGTGGGACGGGCGGCGCTGACCCGGACCTGCTGACGTCATCGTCGCACGGACCTGCTGACGTCGTTGCACCCGGACCGCTGACGTCGTCGTCGCACGGACCGTTGACGTCATCGCACACGCGGGGCGTCGTCATCGCACCCGAAACCTGCCCGTTTTACCCGCACGCACCTCCGCAGTACGCTATCGTACTGTCAAACGTACGCACTGGTTCTAAGTCGGAGGCGCAGTGGACACCACCTTGGTTCGGGAGAGCCCATTTCTGACCGGGCATCACAAGCCCAACCGGATGGAGGTCACCGCACCTGACCTGGAGATCCGCGGTGAGCTGCCGGACGACCTGGCCGGGGTGTTCTACCGCAACGGTTCCGAGCCGCTGTACGCGCCGACCGACGAGGACTACCACTGGTTCGACGGCGACGGCATGGTCTACGGCTTCTTCATCGAGGACGGCCGCGTCTCGATGCGCAACCGCTGGGTGCGCACCGACAAGTTCCTGCTCGAGCAGGGCCACGGCCGCCGACTGTTCGGGGTGCTGGGCAACCCGATGACCACCGACCCGCTGGCCCACGGCACCCGCTACAACACCGCCAACACCAACGTGATCATCCACGGCGGCAAGCTGTTGGCCCTGATGGAGGGCGCACCGGCCGTCGCGCTGGATCCGCGCACCCTGGACACCTACGGCGAAGAGACCTACGGCGGGCTGATCACCACCACCTTCTCGGCGCACCC
The DNA here is from genome assembly GCF_059812645.1 of Mycobacterium sp. NGS45. Classification (NCBI taxonomy): domain Bacteria; kingdom Bacillati; phylum Actinomycetota; class Actinomycetes; order Mycobacteriales; family Mycobacteriaceae; genus Mycobacterium; species Mycobacterium sp. NGS45. The sequence goes on from NZ_JCALDB010000010.1 coordinate 158,269, forward strand.
CAAGGTCGACTACGCCACCGGCGAACTGATCAACATCGGCAACGCGGTGCACGGCCTGGGCGGCGAGGCGGTGATCCGCTACGACGTCATCGACTTCAACGGCCAACCCGTGCACACCGAGTTCATCCCGGTGCCGCACATGACCATGCTGCACACCTTCTTCGTCACCGAGAACTGGGTGATCTTCCCGGTGATGCCGTTGGAACTGAGCCTGCAACGCGCCATGCAGGGCGGGCCGATGACGGCCTGGGTGCCGGACCGGCCGTCCAAGCTGGGCCTGATGCCGCGCCGCGGCACCGCGGCCGACGTGCGCTGGATCGAGGTGGAACCGCGCCACATGCTGCACGAGGCCAACGTCTGGGAGCAGGACGGCAAGATCATCGCCGACGTCGCCGCGGCCGAGGGCACCGCGCTGTTCCCCGACATCCACGGCAACCGGGCCAGCCACGCCGAAACCCAACAAAGCTTGCGGCGCTGGACGATTGACCCGCAGGCCCCGGCGAGCACGCTCAACGAGGAGATCATCAACGACCGCGACATTCAGTTCCCGCGTCCCGATGACCGGCTGATGGCCCGGGCCAGCCGGCACGCGTTCGCCAACAGCAACCTGCACTCGGCCGACGGTCGGGTCGAGGGCATGGACTCCGCGCTGCGGATCGACACCCTGACCGGAGCCGAGGACCTGTATCACTTCGGGGCCGGCACCGCGGTCGGTGAGCTGATCTTCGCGCCCCGGGTGGGCAGCACCGACGAGGGCGACGGCTACGCGATCACGCTGGTTCATCAGGCCGGTAACCCGGAGAGTGAATTGGTAGTGTTCGACGCGAATAACATCGCGGATGGACCGCTGGCCCGCGCGATCATCCCGTTCCGGGTGCCCAGCGGCTTCCACTGCAGCTACTACAGCGCCGACGGTCCGCTCTACCGGCAGGCATTCGGCAACGGATAGGCGGTGCTCGTGGAGGCGGTCAGTTCGACACTGCAGTCCCGGCACGCCACCGAGGCGCGCCGGGAACTCGAGATCCTCGACGCGGTGCTCGACATGCTCGCTGAGAGTGGTTACGAGGGCCTGAGTCTGGACGCGCTGGCCCGCCGGGTGCGGGCCAGCAAGGCCACCTTGTACGGCCGCTGGGGCGGCAAGAAGTCCTTGGTGCTGCAGGCCGTGCGGCACGCGGTGAACCCGGTCGACGACGTCGACACCGGGGACCTGCGGGCCGACCTGGTGGCGATCGGCCGCGCCGTGGACCACTCCAAGGCGCGCTCAGCCGGGCTGATGCTGGCGATCGGGCATACCGCCACCGTGGACCCGGAGTTCGCCGCCTCGGTGCAGCAGAACCTGGGCTCGCCGGTGCTCACCGCCACCCGCCGGGCAATCACCGCAGCCGTCGAACGTGGCGAATTACGGCCTGCAGCTTTGACATTGACCTACATCGCCGATGTGCTGCCATCGCTGGCATTGGGTCGGCGGGTGTTCGGGGTCAGCGAGACCGTCGACGTCGAGGAGATCGTCGACACGATCGTGCTGCCGGCGCTGCGCAACGCCTGAGTCGCCGCTGCGGGCGGGGCGGGTCAGGCGAAGGCGTGCCGCGGCAGGGTGGTCGGCAGGTCCAGCGAGCTCAGCAGGCCGGCCGGCGCAGCCACCACGTAGGGGATCGCGTTGACCACCCGCATGGCGGTCGCGGCCATCGCGGCGTGCCCGGCGCCGTGCCCCTCGGCCGCGCCGACATTCATCGCGCAGTGGATGTCCGGGTCGCCCTCGATGTCGACCCGGTAGGTGGCGTCGTAGTCAGAGGTCGGCCAGTCCGGTGCGACGTCGCGCGCCATCCGGATGATGTGCTCTACGACGATGGCGTCGCGGCCATTGACCACACCGACGGCACGGGTCCTGACTGCGCCGCAGGTGCCGGCCTCGATGGTGCCGAACGCGACCTCGATGTCACGGTCGGTCAGCCGACGATCCAGGCTGCCGCGAACCTCCTCGATCTCGACTTTCAACGCGGCGGCCGTCAGGTGAATCGGTGCCCGCCAGGCCATTTCGATGAACCCGGGTTGTTGCAGCCAGGGCTCGAAGTCGAGCGGACGGCCGAAACCCATGCCGTCCATCATCACGTCGGCCACCGGGTAGTGGTCGTTGAGCGAGATCTCGCTGACGGTCAGGGTCTTGATCGTCTTCGATTGGGTGGACAGCAGCAGCGCCAGTTGGTCCGAGGCGAAGCCGGGGAAGATGCCCGAGGTGTACAGCGAAGCGTTGCCCTGTTCGGCTGCTGCGCTGAGTTCCTCGCGCCACTGCGGCGAGTAGTAGGCCGGCGGATAGATCAACGTGGTCGACGAGGTGGTGACGACGTTGATTCCCGCTGCCAGCAGCTTGATGTAGTCCGGGACGGCCGCGGCGTCGCGTTCCGGGCCGCTGGCGGCGTACACCACGCAATCGGGCTTGAGTGCGATCAACGCGTCCGCGTCGTTGGTGGCCGCGACGCCGATGGCTTGGCCGCCGGCCAACTCGCCGGCGTCCTTGCCGACCTTCTCAGGTGAATGCACCCACACGCCCACCAGCTCGAGATCCGGCCGGGTCCGGATCGCGTCGATGGCGACCGAGCCGACCCCGCCGGTGGACCACACCACGGTGCGCAAAGGGGCTGTCATCAATCCTCCTGCGGGTCAGACGCGTTCGGCCGCGGTTGCGGCACGCTCGAGATAGGGCCAGGCCAGATCCGGTGGCAGTCCGCCGCACAGCGGTAGCAGCGGCAGTGGTTTGCCGCTGCGGACGTAGTCGGTGGCCTCGGCGCTGGTGAAGATCCGGTAGGGCCCCGCGGTTCGGCGCAGCTCGTCGACGCTGCTGACCCGGGTGATGCTGGCCACCGAGTCGTCGCCGTGCCGGTAAGCGGCCGCAGTCATGGCGTCGTGCAGCAGGTAGCGGCCGAGTTCCTGCCAGGCGTCGTCGACGTCGTCGGCGACGAACACCGCGGTCGGCGTGCCCGCGGTGGGGAACTGCATCATTCCCGGCTCGAAACCGTGTGCCCGGCAATCGGTTTCGTAGAGTTCCCGAAGCTCGGGGGAGGCCACCTGGGAGATGAACCCCAGGCCATTGCGTGCGGCCCGGCGCGCTGCGGCCTTGCTGCCGCCGGCGATCAACAGGTACGGACCGCCCGGCGCGGTCGGTGCCGGGGTGACGTGGATGGGTCGGCCGTCGTGTTCGATGGGCCGGCCTTGCAGCAGCTTTCGCAGCAACGCGAGGTGTTGGTCGGCGCGACGGCCGCGGTCTCGGGGCTCGATGCCGAAGTGCTCGTACTCCTCGTCGCGGTGCCCGATGCCGAAGGCATAGGACACCCGACCCTTACTGATGATGTCGAGCACGCTGATCTGTTCGGCCAGTCGGACCGGATCCCAGAACGTGATCGGCACCGCGGCCAGCATGATCGCCAGCTGGCGGGTGCGCGCGGCGATCGCCGAGGCCAGGATCAACGGCGCCGGCAGGTGGCCGTCCTCGGTGCCGTGGTGCTCGGACAGGATGGTCAGCACGGCGCCGCGGCTCTCGGCCCAGGCGCACATCTCGATCGCGGCGGCGTACAGGTTGACCGTGGGTGCTGAACCGTGCGGTGCGCGCATGTCGAAGCGGAGCGTGAACATCAACGTCGCTTCGCGGCTGCGGAGGTCACGTCGGACGACTCTACCCTAATGTTTGTTCCTCCATAGTGGCCAGCGCGGCTGGCAGCGGCTTTCGCCCGTGGAGACCCGCCGCGTGCAGGATCAAACCTTAGGTTGCCTCCCCGGGATGTGGCTCGCGCCGACAGCCCCCGAAGTGTGCATTTGTGACACCGCTGGGCGGCGGCATTTGTAATGTGCACATGCCGGCGCTGAGCGGTGCCATAAATGCACGGTTACTGCTCCAAATAGGCCACGATCGCGTTGGTCAACCCGCGTCGGGCCTCATCGAGGTCATAGAACGAGCCGAGTTGGCGCTCGGAGACGATGCCGCGCATCGCGCCCGGAATGAAGCTGGCCACCTCACGCACCCGGTCCGGGTCGACATCGAGATCGGCAAAAGCCTTCTGGCAAGCGCTGATCCACGCGGTACCCCAGGACGACAGCTCCGCGGCGGTGCGGGGAAAGCTGCGCTGCAGTTCGGCCGGGTCGCTGGGTAGTGCGGCGCGCAGGTTCTCGATGGCGCGGGAATGCGTCGAGGTCAGGCCGTCGTAGAGCAGGTCGATGATGGCGCCCACTCGCTGCGGGAGTGGCGCCGACGTGTCGGTGAGCAACGGCAACTCGCCACGCACCTCGGCGGTGCGATGCAGCACGGCAGCCCAGAAGCCGTCGACATCGCCGAACTGGTACTTGACCGCACCCCAGGTGGCGCCGGCGTCCTTGGCGATCCGGCTGGCCGAAACCGCCCCGGGCTCCCCGGAAGCCAAGGCCCGGATGGCGGATTCGAGCATGTTCTCCCGGGTCGCCAAGCCGCGCTTGTTACTGCGGCGGACTGGGTTGCCCGGCGAGGTCATGCTGCGATGGTAGCGAGCGCGCGACTTTTTCACAGTGCCCTCTATTATTTTGCGACTGGGCGCTCTACCATCGGGGAGTCCGCGCCTACGCAGGAGTGATCCGTTGGCCAAGCCCCCGCTGTCCATGCAGCCGACCGGTTGGTTCCAGGTCGCGTGGTCAGATGAGATCGGCGTCGGCGATGTGCACCGGATGACCTACTTCGGGACCGAGATGATCGCCTGGCGCGCGCAGTCGGGGCGGCTGACCGTGATGGACGCCTACTGCGAACACCTGGGCGCGCACCTGGGTCATGGCGGGCACGTCGAGGGCGAGGTGATCGAGTGCCCGTTCCACGGTTGGCAATGGGACCACGACGGCCGCAACGTCTGCATTCCCTACGAGAGTCGGCCCAACCGCGGCCGCCGGATGCGCACCTACCCGGTCACCGAATGCAATGACTCGGTGTACATCTGGCATGACATCGACGGCCGGCCGCCGCACTTCGAGGTGCCCGATGTGTTCGCCAGCTTCGGCGACGCCGGCGGTGCGGCCAACTATTACCCGCAGCAGCGCATGTTCCGGGCGAGTCTGGAGTTGCACCCGCAGTACGTGCTGGAAAACGGAGTGGATTTCGCGCACTTCAAGTTCGTGCACAAGACCCCGATCATCCCGGTGTTCACCCGGCACGACTTCGATGCACCGGTGTCCTTCGTCGACTTCACCATCACCTTCGAAGGCGATGACGGGCAACGCATCGAGGACGTCAACAGCGGTGTCGAGGCGATCAACGGCGGCCTGGGCGTCGCGGTGACCAAGAGTTGGGGGATGGTCGACAACCGCACCATCTCGGCGATCACCCCGGTCGACGACCGCACCTCCGATGTCCGGTTCATGGTGTACATCGGCCGGGTGCCCGGCAAGGACACCGAGCGGGCCCGGGTCAAGGCCGAAGAGTTCGGCGCCGAAGTGATCCGGCAGTTCGAGCAGGACGTGCACATCTGGTCGCACCAGCGCTACGCCGACCCGCCGGCGCTGTCCGGTTCGGAGTTCGCGGGCTTCACTGCAATCCGCAACTGGGCCAAGCAGTTCTATCCAGACGGTATCGGCGGGAGCGCCGCCGAGGTCTACGCCGCCAGAAAGGGTGACACGTCATGACTGCCTCCTCCGCCGCCGGTGCGCCGGTCCGGGTCTTCCAGGTGGCCACCGGCAACGTCGGCACCGAGATGATCCGGCGCTTTGGCGCCCAGTCCGACCTGGAACTGGTTGGTGTGCACTGCTATTCGGCGGACAAGATCGGCAAGGACGCCGGCGAGCTGGCTGGGATCGAGCCGATCGGGGTCACCGCGACCGGCAGCATCGAGGAGATCATCGCGGCCAAGCCGGATGTGCTGACCTTCCACGGGGTGTTCCCCGACGAGGACCTGTACGTCAAGGTGCTCGAAGCCGGCATCAACGTGGTCACCACCGCGGACTGGATCACCGGCTGGCATCGCGACACCAACCATCCGCACCCGTCCGGGCGTCCGGTCAGCGAACTGCTGGCCGCGGCCTGCGAGCGCGGCGGATCGACCTTCTACGGCACCGGGATGAATCCGGGCGTCAATCAGATTCTGGGCGTGGTGTGTTCGGCTGACGTCGCCGAGATCGAGAACGTCACCACCATCGAATCCGTCGACGTGTCGTGTCACCACTCACGGGACACCTGGATCGAGGTCGGCTACGGCCTACCGGTCGACGACCCGAGCATCCCGGGCAAGCTGGAGAAGTACACCCGGGTGTTCGCCGACAGCGTGCTGATGATGGCCGACTGCTTCGACCTCGAACTCGACGAGGTGGTGTTCTCCGCCGAACTGGGCGCCTGCACCCGCGACGTCGACTTGGGCTGGTACACGCTGCCCAAGGGATCGTTGGGTGGCAACTACATTCGCTATCAGGGCATGGTCGACGGGGTGCCTCGGGTGGAAACCCACCTGGAGTGGCAGATGACGCCGCACACCGACCCGAGCTGGAAGGTCAAGGGCTGCTACATCACCCAGATCAAGGGTGACCCGTGTGTGTACAACAAGCACATGATCTTCCCGAAACCCGGTGTGAACCTGTCGGACCCGACTTCGTTCGCCTCGATCGGGATGACCGTCACCGGGATGCCGGCGCTGCACGCGATCAAGTCCGTGGTGGCCGCCCCGCCCGGACTGCTCACCAGCGCCGACCTGCCGCTGCGCGGGTTCGCCGGGCGGTTCAAGCTCTAACCGCTCAGGCCCAGCCCGTCCAGCTTGCCGGCCAGTCGCTCGACGTAGACCGCGACGTCGTCGGGGCTCTTGTCAGGTAAGCCGAACAGCACCTCGGTGACCCCGATGTCGCGCCAGCGGGCCAACTTGTCCGGGTCGGGTCTGAAGTCCAGCGCCACGATGGTCGGGGCGCCGTCGCGATCGTGGGCGGCCCAGGTGTCCTGTAGGCGCTTGACCGGTTCGTCGATGTCGAAGTCCCGCGGCGTGGTGATCCAGCCGTCCGCGGACTTGGCGATCCAGGTGAAGTTCTTGTCCGTGCCGGCCGCGCCGACCAGCACCGGGATGTGCGCCTGGATCGGCTTGGGCCAGGCCCACGACGGTCCGAAGTCGACGAACTCACCGTGGAACTCGGCTTCCTCCTCGGTCCACAACGCCTTCATGGCCTGCAGGTACTCCCGCAGCATGGTCCGACGCCGGCCCGGGGGCACCTTGTGGTCAGCCAATTCATCGGTGTTCCAACCGAATCCGACGCCGAGCTGCACGCGTCCGCCGGACAGGTGGTCCAGCGTCGCGATGGTCTTGGCCAGCGAGATCGGGTCGTGCTCGACCGGCAGTGCCACCGCGGTGGACAGCCGCACCCGGCTGGTGACCGCGGCGGCGGTGGCCAGCGATACCCACGGATCCAGGGTGCGCATGTAGCGGTCGTCGGGCAGCGTCTCGTCGCCAGTGGTCGGGTGGGCGGCTTCGCGCTTGACCGGGATGTGGGTGTGCTCGGGCACGTAGAAGGTGGCAAAGCCGTGCTGGTCGGCCAACTGGGCGGCAGCCGCGGGTGCGATGCCGCGGTCACTGGTGAACAGCACGAGGCCAAAATCCATGTCAGGCATCCGATCTGGTCGAGGTGGACAGAATCAAGTCGACGGCGTCATCGAGTTGGCCGGCGATCTGGTCGAACGACGAGAACCGCGCGGTCATCAACGCGCCCGCGAAAGTCATCATCAGCGTGGTGGCGACCTGCGGTGGCCAGCCCGGGCCCAGCGCAGCCCGGATCCGGTGCATCAGCTCGTTGCCGATCTCGGTGGTGATCGGCTGCACGGCCGGGTCGTCGGCCATCAACGCGGTGCCGCACGCAGCTGTCAGTTCGGGCTCGTTGGCGGCCAGCAGCGCCATGTCCCGCAGCGTTGCGCTGACGCGCTCGCCGGTGCCTTGGTTGACGTCGGTGCGCATCGGGGTCCCGCGCAGCAGGCCCAGGTACACCGCGCCCACCAGGGCGCTCTTGGACGGGAAGTAGGTGTAGGCGCTGGCCGCCGACACCCCGGCACGCGCAGCAACGGTGCGCATCGAAATAGACGAGTACGACGACGTGCGCAGTTCGGCCAGGCCGGCGTCGAGCAGCTTGCCGATGGTGCGGGCAGGCCGACGATCCGGCTTACGGCTCTTGCCGGGCGCGGACTCCGCGTCGACCGCCACATCTCTGGACACTCGTCCAGAATAGTTGGTGCAGGGGGAGGCGGGCAACGGGGGGTCCGTTGGGCGGGTCGGCGTCGGGTCGGCGGGGCGAACCGGCTGTCCGCTGTCGGCACTGCCGTTTCATACGCCCGAGACGGCGTGTTGCGTATGAAACCGCAGGCTCCGCGGCAGTAGGGGAGCGGGCGCGGCGCGGGCGGCAGTAGCCGCAGACGCCGATGGGCGGGCCCCCATTCGAGAGCCCGCCCGTCGACCCCCCGGGACGACCTACTTGGTCAGACGCGCATACCGCGCCAAGTGATAGTCGGTGCTGCCGAACTCGAACTGCACTGCGGTCAGCCGCTTGAAGTAGTGGCCGATCGCCAGCTCTTCGGTCATGCCCATGCCGCCGTGCAGCTGAACGGCGTTCTGCCCGACGAAGCGTGCTGCCCGGCCCACGGTCACCTTGGCCGCGGACACCGCGGCTGCGCGTTCGGTGGGATCGGCGTCGAGGTTGAGCACCGCCAGGTACACCGAAGCCACGGCCTGCTCCACCTCCATGAACATGTCGACCATGCGGTGCTGCAGCACTTGGAAGCTGCCGATCGGCACGCCGAACTGCTGGCGCTGCTTGCTGTATTCGACGGTGTCGGCCAACACCTTTCGCATGCAGCCGACCGCCTCCGAGGCCACCGCGGCGGCGCCCTCGTCGTGGGCGCGCTGCAGCGAATCGGTGGCCTCACCGAGGAACGCCTCGGCGGGCAACTGCAAACCGTCGAAGGTCAGGTCGGCGGCGAGGCGATCATCGATGGTGCGGTAGCCGTGCACGGTCAGACCCGAGGCCGGCGCGGCGGCATCGAATTCGGTGACGAACAGCCCGATCCCGTCATCGGCGCGGGCGGCGATCAGCAGATGCGTAGCCAGCGGCGCGTCGAGCACCACGAACTCCGAGCCGGTCAGCGTCCAGCCCTGGCCGTCCCGTTGGGCGGTGACGCCGTCGGCCTCGGTGCCCGGCTGCGGGGCGCTGACCGCGACCACGGCCTCACCCTCGGCGATCTTCTCCAGCAGCGCATTGGCCACCGGCCCACCGACGCGCTGCAGCAGTCCGCCGGCCACCACGACGGTCCCGACGTAGGGCTCGACGGCCAGGGCATGGCCGAGCGCCTCGGTGATCACCATCAATTCGACTGGGCCACCGCCGATCCCACCGACTTCCTCGGGCAGCGTGGCGCCCAGGATGCCCAGCTCGGAGGCGAACGACTGCCAGATGTCGGGCTGCCAGCCCGGGCCGGTCTTGGCCGCGGTGCGGCTGGCGGTCAGGTCGTAGCGCGTGTTGAGGAACTTGGCGAGCCCGTCGCGCAGCAGTTCCTGTTCGTTGTTCAGTGTGAAGTCCATTTACAGTCCCAATGCTGCCTTGGCGAGGATGTTGCGCTGAATTTCGTTGCTACCGGCGTAGATCGATCCGGCGCGGTCGTTGAAGTACAACAACGGAGCGACCGCTTGCCACGGCTGACCACTGACGTAGCCGTCGGCCGGTGGCTCGTATTGGGTGACCGGGCCGCCCGGCGCGGTGGCGTGCGGCTGGTAGACCCGACCGCGCGGACCCGCCGCCTCGAGCGCCATCTCGGTGATGGTCTGCGACAGTTCGGTGCTGATCACCTTGAGCATCGACGACGCCGGTCCGGGGTTGCCGCCCCCCTCCAGCACCGCCAGGGTGCGGAATTCCAGGATCTCGAGCACCTTGGTGCGGATCCGGGCGTCGGCGAGCTTCAGCGAAAACGCTGAATCATCAATCAGTGCACCGCCGTTGGGGCCGGGCTGATCGGCTGCCGCCGCGGCGATCTTGTCGACCGCCACCTGTAGGGCCGGGGAGGTGGCGCCGCCGCCGCGCTCGAACTCGAGCAGGTATTTGGCGACGGTCCAGCCGTCGTCGATCTTGCCGAGCACGTTGGCCTTGGGCACCCGCACGTTGTCGAAGAAGACCTGGGTCTGAACCTCTTCGCCGGAGGTCATCACCAGCGGGTGGATCTCGATGCCCGGGCTGTTCATCTCCAGCAGGATGAACGTGATGCCCTGCTGCTTGCGTTCGGACCGGGTGGTGCGGACCAGGGCGAACATCCAGTTGGCCTCGACGGCGTGCGTGGTCCAGATCTTCGATCCGGTCAGGATCAGATCATCGCCATCCTCGACGGCCGCCATCTGCAGCGAGGCCAGGTCTGACCCGGACTCCGGCTCGGAGTAGCCCTGGCAGAAGAACACCTCGCCGGTCAGGATGCCGGGCAGGAAGAAGTCCTTCTGTTCCTTGGTGCCGTACTTGATGATGGCGTGCGCGACCATCCGGATACCCATCGGCGACAGCGACGGCGCGCCGGCCAACTGGGATTCGCGGCTGAAGATGTAGTGCTGGGTCAGGGTCCAGTCGCAGCCGCCGTACTCCACCGGCCAGGCCGGGGCAGCCCAGCCGCGCTCGTGCAGGATGGCCTGCCACGCCATGCTGGCTTCGTGATCGGCGTACACGCTGGTCATCAGTTGGCCGCCGCGCCGGATCTCCGGCGTCAGCTTCTCTTCGAGAAAGGCGCGGACCTCATCGCGGAACGCGAGGTCTTTCGCCGACCACTCCACATCCATTCGGCATCCTCCTGGGGCTAACGCGGCGACGCAGGCGCAGACTCGCCGCGGCCGGTGCGGCAACGGTAACAGGTGATTCGATATTTGATCAAATGTCAATAAGGTGCAGGTGGTCGGCCGGATTTCGCCGGGGCGGGGGAGGTTCTGGTGGGCCCGGGCGGCACCTGCGGCGATCGGGGGTGCCGGGCCACGGACATGACGTGCACCACAGTTTGGCGGCCGGCGTGATTCAACGCCCAGCCGGGGTGGTGGCAGCCCGCCAGATCTACGATTAGCCTCGGTGGCGCACGAAGACGTGCCCTGCGGTGGGATACCGGAGCCCGTGACTTGCAATGCTCAGAGGTGACCGCCAGCGCAGGATGGGCCGACGTTCGACCCGTCCAATTCGAAATCCGATCCTCTTGACCGCAGTCCGCTCGCAGTGTGGTGCGCGGACCTGGTCATGAATCCGCCCTGTGTTTCAATCTCGTTGGGCGCGTTGAGAATCGAGAACACTCCATGTCATTGCGAAAGGAGTGCACCATGAACTCCGTATCTGCCGAACGAATCCCCACGCACGTCGAGGTCAACGTCGTCGGGCGGCGGATCGCCCTGCAGATGACCGGCTGGCGAGTGGCTTTGGCCGGCCGGCGGCACAATCGCCCCGGGGTCTGAGCCGACTACCGCTGAGAGATCAGCTGCGCACGTCGTCGCGACGACGTGCCTGACCACCCCGGCGGCGCCGCGGCTTGCTCGAGGGCCGATTGGCTGCGGTGCCGTGGCCGGTCTGACCGGGCTGCTTGGCGCCGTCGGAGTGCTGGGCACGGCTGCGCTGCCCCTGGCCGGCGGGCTTGGCGCCGCGACGCGGAGCCTTCTTCGCCGGCCGGTTGGGCGTCACCGGTGCGGGTGCGGGCGGCGCCTGATAGGGCGCGCGCTCACCGACCAGTGCATGCACCGCCTCGGATTCGGCGTCGACTTCCTGTGGCCGCACGGTGATTCCGGCGCGGCGCAGCAGGGTCTGGGTGTCGCGACGCTGCTCGGGCAGCACGACGGTGACCACGTCACCGGCGTTGCCGGCCCGCGCGGTGCGCCCGGACCGATGCAGATAAGCCTTGTGCTCCATGGGCGGATCGACGTGCACGACGAGTTCGACGTCGTCGACGTGCACACCGCGGGCGGCGATGTCGGTGGCCACCAACACGCGTGCGGTGCCGGCCGAAAACGCCGCCAGGTTGCGGTCGCGCGCGCCCTGGGACAGGTTGCCGTGCAGATCGACTGACGGCACACCGGAGTCGGTCAGCTGCTTGGCCAGCTTGCGCGCTTGATGTTTGGTGCGCATGAACAGGATTCGCCGACCGGTACCCGAAGCCAGGTTGTGCACCAGCTTCTTCTTCTGGTCCGCGCCCGAGACGTGGAACACGTGATGGGTCATGGCGGGAACCGGCGAGTGCGCCTCGTCGAGGGAGTGCCGGACCGGGTCGGCCAGGAACCGCGTCACCAGTTTGTCGACGCCGTTGTCCAGGGTGGCCGAGAACAGCAGCCGCTGACCGCCGGTCGGGGTGGCATTCAGGATGCGGGTGACGCCGGGCAGGAAGCCGAGATCGGCCATGTGGTCGGCCTCGTCGATCACGGTGATCTGCACGGCATCCAGGATCAGCTCACGCTGGCGCATCAGGTCTTCGAGCCGGCCCGGGCAGCCGACCACGATGTCGACGCCGCCGCGCAGCGCGGACACCTGGCGGGTCTGGCTGACCCCGCCGAAGATCGTGGTCACCGACAGACCCAGCGCAGCGGCCAGCGGTTCGATGGTCGCGGTGATCTGGGTGGCCAACTCTCGGGTCGGGGCCAGCACCAGCCCGGAGGGCCGCTTGGCTGCGCTCTTCACGCCGGCCAGTCGGCTGACCAGCGGCAGCGAGAACGCCAGCGTCTTACCGCTGCCGGTCTTGCCGCGGCCGAGCACGTCGCGGCCGGCCAGGGTGTCCGGCAGGGTCTTGGTCTGGATCGGGAAGGGGCTCGTCATGCCGCGGTGGGTCAGGACGTTCACCAGGGATTCGGCCACGCCGAGATCGGCGAAGGACACAGGGGTATTCACGTTTGTTTGCAGCTCTTTCGGAAGCTAGAAGGGCGAGACTGCCGGTGGGCAATATCGATCGCCGCGAGAAAAGTCTTGGGGAAGATGATCCACGACGTACGTCGGCTCAGCAGTGAGCGTGCCGACTTTCGCTGCCGAGTCTAACCCATCCGGTGGCTGCGGCCCGATTCGGTTGCCGTCGACAAGCCGCTGCTGGGCGACCCGTCCTGGGGAAATGCGTGCAGAACCGGCTTGTCGATGGTGAGCAAGGGCACACCGGAAGCCGAGGACATCGAGTGTTTCGCCCGGGTTCAGCAGCAGCGACTGCTCGGGTTGGCGTCAGCGGCCGCGTGCCGCATCCGCCAGTACTCGGCTTCCGAGCACACCGGCTCGCCGGGATGCCGACGCCGGTGCAGCTCGACGTACCGGCGGTAGTGGTTGTCGCCCATCAATGAGGCGCAGTACCAACGGATTTGGCCGAGGAAGCGGCCAGCTCGTCCCATTGCTTCTGCACCTCCTTCTCCACATCGGTGGCCCGCAGCGAAGACGGCGCGAAGATGCGCGACGGCACCACCTCGTCCTCGGTCAGCGGCCGGCCCACGCCCCGGATGTGGCGCACCGCGACGATCACCCCGGCAGCCACCACGATCAGCACCAGCACCGCGAACAGGATCGACAGCGTGCCCTGGATGAAGGTGTTGCGAATGACGTCGTCGATCTGGTCCGGCGTCTTGGCCGCGCCGAAGCTGGACAGCCCGGCGTCCTTGGCCGCCACGTACTGTGCGTGCTGGGTCCAGTAGCCCACCTTCGGGTCCCCGGAGAAGATCTTCTGCCAGGACGCCGTCATGGTCACGATCAGATCCCACAGCAGCGGAACCCCCGGGATCCAGGCCCACTTCAGCAGCCCCTTCTTGATCACCACCACGGTGACCACGGTCAGTGCGATCGCCGCCAGCAGCTGGTTGGCGATACCGAACAGCGGGAACAGCGTGTTGATGCCGCCCAGCGGATCGGTCACGCCCATCAGCAGGATCGAACCCCAGGCGGCCACCACCACCACGCTGCAGATCCAGGCCCCCACCCGCCAGCTCGGGTTCTGCAGCTTGCGCAGCGGGCCGCCCAGGTTGCCCAGACCGTCGGAGAGCATGAACCGCGCCACCCGGGTGCCGGCGTCGACGGTGGTCAGGATGAACAGCGCCTCGAACATGATCGCGAAGTGGTACCAGAACGCCTTGAGATTCGGTCCGCCGAAGGTGTGCAGCACCTCGGCCATCCCGAACGCCAGCGTCGGTGCGCCGCCGGTGCGCGACACGATCGAGGCCTCGCCGACGCTCTCGGCCGCCTCGCTGACCTGTTCGGCGGTGATCGGCGCACCGGACAACCCCAGACTGTTGGCGTACTCGGCCGCGCCCTCGGCGGTGCCGCCGGTGACCGCACCGGGGGCGTTCATCACGAAGTACAGATGCTGGTTGAGGATGGCCGCGGTGATCAGGGCCGTGATCGCGACGAACGACTCGGTCATCATGCCGCCGTAGCCGATCAGCCGCATCTGGCTTTCCTTCTCCAGCAGCTTGGGCGTGGTGCCCGAGGAGATCAGCGCGTGGAAGCCGGACAGTGCACCGCAGGCGATCGTGATGAACAGGAACGGGAACAACGCGCCGGCGAACACCGGGCCGTCGCCGCGGGTGGCGAACTGCGAGATGGCCGGCGCCTCCATGATGGGCCGGGCCAGCACGATGCCCAACGCCAGCAGGCCGACGGTGCCGACCTTCATGAACGTCGACAGGTAGTCGCGCGGGGCCAGCAGGAACCACACCGGCAGCACCGAGGCGGCCAGCCCGTAGATGATCAGGCACCACGACAGCGTGACCTTGGACAAGGTGAACCAGTCTGCACCCCACTCGGTTTCGGCGACCCAGCCGCCGGACACCACGGCCAGCAGCAGCAGCGCCACCCCGATCAGCGACACCTCTGAGACCCGGCCGGGCCGCAGGAAACGCAGGTACAGGCCCATGAAGATGGCGATCGGGATGGTCATCGCGATCGAGAAGACGCCCCACGGGCTTTCGGCCAGCGCGTTGACCACCACCAGCGCCAGCACCGCCAGCAGGATCACCATGATCACCAACACGCCGACGATTGCGGCGGTGCCGCCGACCGCGCCGAGCTCGTCGCGCGCCATCTGCCCCAGCGAGCGGCCACGACGCCGGGTCGAGATCGCCAGCACCAGGTAGTCCTGCACGCAGCCGGCCACCACCGCGCCGATGATGATCCAGATGGTGCCGGGCAGATAACCCATCTGCATGGCCAGCACCGGGCCGACCAGCGGTCCGGCCCCGGCAATCGCGGCGAAGTGGTGCCCGAACAGCACCCGCCGGTCGGTCGGCATGTAGTCGGTGCCGTTCTCGAAGATCTCGGCCGGGGTGGCGTGGTCGTCGCGCGGGCGCACGATCTTCATCTCGACCAACCGGGCGTAGAACCGGAAGCCGATCACGTAGGTGCAGGTCGCCGCGATGACGAACCACACCGCGTTGACCGTCTCACCGCGCACGAACGCGATGACCGCCCACGCGCACGCGCCCAGCAGCGCGATGATCGCGAAGATCACCCGGTGCTTGCGGGTAATCGGTGAGCGGTCGATGACGGCGACCGGAGGAAGTTGCGGGTCGGTGCGGACGTAGGTGACGTCGTCGATGGTCTCTTCGAGACGCTCCGATGGCGCGGCGGCAGGAGTTGCCACAGGTCGAATCCTCCGAATCGGTGGGCGCGGTGCGGATCGATCTTGTCACCGGTACCCGCCCGGATGGAGGGATTCGCCACCCGTACGTGAGAACCGGACACTCAATTATCTGGACCGGGATTCCCAAACCGTGACATCACACGCTAACTTTGTAACGCACATAGGCGTTAGGAAGGAACACGCATGGAGATCAACGGCAAGAAGGCGATCGTCGTCGGCGGCGCTTCGGGCATGGGACGGGCCTCCGCGGAGCTGCTCAAGGCCAAGGGCGCCGAGGTGGCGATCCTGGACCGCGAGGGCTCCGACGGCAAGGACGTCGCGCAGCAACTCGGCGGCACATTCCACGCCGTGGACGTCACCGACTTCGAGGGCACCGAGGCCGCCCTGGCCGCCGCAGTCGGCGACCTGGGCGGGCTGCACATCATCGTCACCACCGCCGGTGGCGGCGTCGGCGAGCGCACGCTGGGCAAGAAGGGCGTGCACAGCCTGGATACCTTCCGCAAGACGATCGATCTGAACCTGATCGCCACCTTCAACATCAGCCGGCTGGCCGCCGAGCACATGGCCAAGAACGAGCCCGAGGACGAAGAGCGCGGCGTCATCATCAACACCGCCTCGATCGCGGCCTTCGAGGGGCAGATCGGGCAGGTCGCCTACACCGCGGCCAAGGCCGGCATCGCCGGCATGTGCCTGACCATGGCCCGCGACCTGGGTTCGCTGGGCATCCGGGTGCTGGCCATCGCGCCCAGCCTGTTCGCCACCGGCCTGACCAAGGGCATCCCGGATGAGTTCGCCACTGCACTGACCAAGGATGCGGCCTTCCCGAAGCGGCTCGGCCGGCCCGAGGAGTACGGCAAGCTGGTCACCGCGATCGTGGACAACCCGATGCTCAACGGCCAGTGCCTGCGTCTGGACGCCGGCCAGCGGTTCGCCCCGAAGTGACGCCCCAAATCAAATAGAGTGCCCTCTTAAGGACGAGACGAGGAGAACCCGTGGGCATCGCACTGACCGACGACCATCGTGAACTCAGTGAGGTGGCCCGCGGGTTCCTCACCGCGCAAAAGGCCCGCGCGGCAGCCCGGGCACTGTTGGACGCCGAAGCGGAAACCCGCCCGCCGTTCTGGACCGAGTTGGCCGGATTGGGCTGGCTGGGCCTGCACATCGGTGAGGAACACGGCGGATCCGGATACGGCCTGCCCGAACTCGTCGTGGTGATCGAAGAACTGGGCCGCGCGGTCGCACCCGGGCCGTTCGTGCCCACCGTTTCGGCCTCGGCGGTCATCGACCGCTCCGGTTCGGACGCCCAGAAACAACGACTGCTGCCCGGTCTGCTGGACGGGTCGGTCACCGCCGCCGTCGGTGTCGAACCCGGTTTGACCCGCGACGGCGGCAAGGTCAGCGGCTCGGCCGGCGTGCTGCTCGGCGCCGGACTGGCCGATCTGCTGCTGCTCACCGTGGGCGACGACGTCGTCGTGCTGCCGCGGGATGCCGCCGGGGTCAGCATCGAGGTCCCACCCAACCTGGATCTGGCCCGTCGGTCCGGGCGGGTGCGCCTGGACGGCGTCGCGATCAGCGACGAGGACGTGCTGGCCGGCGCCGCCGGCCAGGCGCTGGCCATCGTGCGCACCCTGTTCGCGGCCGAGGCCGCCGGCGGCGCCGCGGACTGCGTCGACGCGGCGGTCGAATACGCCAAGGTGCGCCAGCAGTTCGGTCGCACCATCGCGACCTTCCAGGCGATCAAGCATCACTGCGCCAACATGGTGGTGGCCTCCGAATCCACGGTGGCCCTGGTCTGGGATGCCGCACGCGCGCACGGGGATTCACCCGACGAGTTCGCGCTGCTGGCCGCCGCGGCCGCCAGCCAGGCGTTCGGCGGATACTTCCGCAACGCCGAACTCAACATCCAGGTGCACGGCGGCATCGGCTACACCTGGGAGCACGACGCGCACCTGCATTGGCGCCGCGCGTTGACGTTGCGCGCGGTGCTCGGCGGCGACCGCCCCGGGGCCGACGTGTTCGACCTGGCCGCGGCCAAGGTCAAGCGGGCCAACAGCCTGGACCTGCCGGAATCCGCCGAGGAACTGCGCGCCAGCGTGCGTGCCGACGCGGCCGAGATCGCTGGGCTGGACGAGCAGGCGCAGCTGGATGCGCTGATCTCCAGCGGCTACGTGATGCCGCACTGGCCCAAGCCCTTTGGTCGGGCGGCCGGCGCGGTCGAACAGCTGGTGATCGACCAGGAATTCCGTGAGGCCGGGATCAAGCGCCCGGACTACGGCATCACCGGCTGGGTGATCCTGACCCTGATCCAGCACGGAACCCCTTCGCAGATCGAACGTTTCGTGGACAAGGCGCTGCGCAAGGAAGAGATCTGGTGCCAGCTGTTCTCCGAACCGGATGCCGGGTCGGACGCCGCCGGGATCAAGACCAAGGCCGTGCGGGTGGACGGTGGCTGGAAGATCAACGGCCAGAAGGTGTGGACCAGCGGTGCGCACTACTGCCGGCGCGGTCTGGCCACCGTGCGCACTGACCCGGAGGCCGCCAAGCACGCCGGCATCACCACCGTGCTGATCGACATGCAGGCGCCCGGAGTCGAGGTGCGTCCGCTGCGGATGATCAGTGGCGGTTCGGAATTCAACGAGGTGTTCTTCAACGATGTGTTCGTGCCCGACGAGGACGTGGTGGGTGAACCCAACAGCGGCTGGACCGTGGCCCGCGCCACGCTGGGCAACGAGCGGGTCAGCATCGGCAGCGGCGCCGGGGTCACCGGTGTCGATCCCACCGCCCTGATACCGATCGTCGCCGAGCACCCGGATCGGTTGGCCGGGGCCAAACCTCGGGTCGGCAACTTCATCGCCGACGGGCACGCCATGCGGCTGCTGAACCTGCGCCGCGCGGTGCGCAGCATCGAAGGCGCCGGGCCCGGACCCGAAGGCAACATCACCAAACTCAAACTCGCCGAGCACATGGGTGAATTCGCCGCGATCTGGTGTGCGCTGCTGGGACCGGACGCCGCACTGGTGGACGGGCCGGCGGTGTACGCGGTACAGGTGGCGATGGGAGCCCGCGGGATGGCGATCGCGGGCGGCACCTCCGAGGTGACCCGCAACCAGATCGCCGAGCGGATCCTGGGTATGCCGCGTGATCCGCTGATCAAGTAGGTGCCCGACGCCGGTCCCGGCCACAGTCGGGCGGCGCGCGTCGCCCGCCGGATCGAGGCCGACGTGATCGGCCGCGGCTGGCCGATCGGCGAGTCGCTGGGCTCGGAGCCGGGGCTGCGCGAGCAGTACGGCGTGAGTCGCTCGGTGCTGCGGGAAGCCGTGCGGCTGGTCGAACACCACCAGGTCGCCCGGATGCGGCGTGGCCCGAACGGGGGACTGTTCGTCACCGTTCCCGACGCCGGGCCGGCCACCCGCGCGGTGCTGATCTACCTCGACTATCTGGGCATCAGCGTCGACGAACTGCTCGACGCCCGACTGCTGCTGGAACCGTTGGCCGCCGGGCTGGCCGCCGAACGCATCGACGAGGACGGCATCATCCGGCTGCGTGAGCTGGCGCAGGCGGCATCGCAGCGCGGCCACAACGACTTTCACGTCGGGCTGGCGCAGCTCACCGGCAACCCGGTGCTGGCGCTGTTCATCGAGGTGCTGATCCGGTTGACCACCCGATTCGCCCGCAGCGCCGACCCGCCGGCAGCCGCCGTGGTCGACGAAGGGGCCCGGCAGCTGGTCCGCGACCACCAGGGCATCGTGGAAGCGGTCACGGCCGGGGATGCGTTGCGGTCCCGCACCTTGACCGCCGAGCATGTGCAGACCGTGACCGGCTGGTTGCGCGCCCGGCGCCGGGTGCTGCGCGGCGCGGCGCCACCGGCCTCGGCGCGCGGCAAACGGGCCGAGCAGCTGGCGGTCGCCATGTACGACGACATCGTCGCGGGCGGCTGGCGGATCGGGTCGGTGTTCGGCGGTGAGCACGACCTGCTGGAACGCTACGGGGTGTCCAGATCGGTGCTGCGCGAAGCGGTTCGACTGTTGGAGTACCACAGCGTGGCCCGGATGCGCCGCGGTCCCGGCGGTGGGCTGATGATCACCGAGCCGCAGCCGGACGCCGCCGTCGACACCATGGCGCTGCACCTGGACTACCGCGGACCGAGCCGCGACGACCTGCGGCTGGTGCGCGAGGCGATCGAAGTCGACTGCGTGGCCGCGGTGGTGCGCCGCCGCGCCGACGCCGACGTCGCCGCGTTCTGCGACCGGCAGGCCGCCGCCGCGCAGGCCGGCGACGAATCCGAGCAGGCCGGGATGGCCGAGTTGGACTTCCACGACGAGTTGTCCGAGCTGGCCGGCAACCGGGTGCTGACGCTGTTCCTGCGGATTCTGGTCGAGTTGCTGCTGCGGCACTGGACTCCCACCAGGGCGCCGCTGCCCGACGCCCGGGACGCCCGCGAGATGCACCACGCGCACAGCCGGATCATCGAGGCGATCCGCGACGGCGACGACAGCTTGGCCCAGCATCGGACCCGCCGACACCTGGAAGCCCTGTCGTCGTGGTGGGTGTGATCGGCGAGTAAGGTCCGTGCGGTGCGAATTGCTGTGACCGGAGGGACCGGGTACGTCGGCGCCCACATCGTGGTGGCGCTGCTGGCCGCGGGTCATCAGGTGAAGTTGCTGGCCGAACCGAACTGGGCCAATGACGCGCTGCGCGCCCGGTTCGACGCGGCCGGCGACCTCACGGTGCTGACCGGGGACCTGCGCACCCCCGACATCGTCGACGAACTGCTGGACGGCTGCGACGCGGCCCTGCACGGCGCCGGAGTGGTGGGCACCGACGACAGCCGCGAACAGTTGATGTGGGACATCAACGCGCACGCCAGCGAACGGATCATGCGCCGCGGCGTGGCGATCGGGCTGGACCCGATCGTGCTGTTGTCCAGCTACAGCGCGCTGTTCCCGCCACCCGGACCGGTAATCACCCCGGATTCGCCTACCGCGCAAGGTAAGTCGGCGTATGCCCGGACCAAGTCCTATGCCGATCGGGTGGCCCGCGAACTGCAGGCCGAGGGGCATCCGATCGTGGTGACCTACCCGTCCAGCGTGGTGGGTCCGGCGCTGGACACCCCGCCCGGGATCACCGAGCAGGGCTGGGGCACCATCGTGCGGTTCGGGGTGGCGCCCAAGGTGGCCGACGCCGGGATGATGATGATCGACGTGCGCGACGTCGCCGAGGTGCATGAGCGGATCATGCGGCCGGGTCGCGGACCGCACCGCTACCTGTGCGGCGGGCACGCGTTGAGCTTCGACGAAATGATCGCCGCGGTGGAACGCGGGTCCGGCCGGCGGGTACGCCGACTCCCCATGACGCCGGGCATGTTCCGCGGTGTGGGACGGATCTCCGATCTGATCGCCGGCCTGCTGCCGCTGGGCAGCGGGTTCAGCTACGAAGCGGCCCAGCTGATCACGGCCGCGATCCCGACCGACGACACCAAGACGCTGCGGGACCTGGACCTGACCTGGCGTCCGCCGGCCGAAGCGATCGTCGCGTCCTTCTCGACATGAGCGCGCAGCCGGTCGCAGTGGTGACCGGCGCCAGCCGCGGCGCCGGACACGGTATCGCCGCGGCGCTGGCCCAGCACGGCTGGCGGGTCTACGGCACCGGACGCTCGATGGTGCAGGCCCCACCCGGCGGAGTGGCCGTCGCGCTCGATCACCGCGACGACGCGGCGGTGGCCGAACTGTTCGCCCGGGTGCGCCGCGAAACCGGTCGACTGGATCTGCTGGTCAACAACGCCGCCGTCATCTCCGATGCATTGACCCAGGCGAAGCCGTTCTGGGACAAGCCCGTTGAGATGGCCGACGTGCTCGACGTCGGGCTGCGTTCGGCCTACGTGGCGTCCTGGCACGCCGCACCGCTGCTGCTGGAAGCCGAGCGCGGACTGATCGTGTTCACTTCCTCACCCGGTTCGGTGTGCTACATGCACGGCCCGGCCTACGGTGCGCAGAAGGCCGGGGTGGACAAGATGGCCGCCGACATGGCCGTCGACTTCCGCGGCACATCGGTTGCCGCGGTGTCGATTTGGATGGGCATCCTGTTGACCGAGAAGCTGCGCGGCGCGTTCTCCGGTCAGCCCGAGGCGCTGGCCGAGTTCGCCAAACACGCCGAAACCCCGGAATTCACCGGCCATCTGATCGACGCGCTGTACCGCGACACCGAACTCGAACAGCTGAGCGGACACACCCTGATCGGCGCCGAACTGGCCCAGCGCTACGGCATCACCGACGACGACGGACGCCAACCGCCGTCACACCGTGAGATGCTGGGCGCGCCGCGGGAACCCAGCTCGGTGGTGGTGCGCTAAGCGCGCATGCTCTGCAGATTGCGGGTCAGGTAGTCGGCCACCATGTCCTCCTGGGCCGGCCAGGTGCTGGTGGTGATCAGCAGCGCGTACAGACCCAGCAGGAAGAACACCGCGCTGTTGAGCGGGTTGACGTCGGCGCCGACCGTGCCGGCCTGCTGGGCGCGTTCGATCTCCTCGGCGACCAGGATGATCAGCGGATGGTCCTGCTCGGATTCCTTGGGCGGGCGGGTCTGCGAGAAGTGCAGCGCCAGGAAGTCCTGGAACAGCAGCGGCCCGAACCGGCGTTCCAGCCCGACGGTCAACCGGATCGCCTCGCCCAGCGCGTCGGCGAGGTCGTGCTCGCGGCGCAGGAAGCGGCGCAGCGCAGTGGCGATGCGCTCCTCCTCGCGACGCTCGAGTTCGAGCAGCACGTGTTCCTTGGTGGGGAAGTGGAAGAAGAAGGTGCCGTGCGCCACGCCGGCGGCGCCGACGATCGCGGCCACGTCGGCGTTGGCCATCCCGGCCCGCTTGAACTCCGCGACCGCGGCGCCGAGCAACCGTTCCCGCGTCTGCAGACTCTTGGCTTGCCGGGGCGACAACTGCTCAGCCATCACGCTCCTGTTCTCCGTGATTTCGGTGCGCCCAGGTGCGGTGAGCGCCCCTAAACGCACCGAAATCGCTCGCAGCGAGACTATCGCGGCGCAGACTTGGGGCATGGATCCCGCCCTGGAGAACAAGCACCGGGCCATCTGGGGACTGGGCAGCTATCCGAGTGTGGCCGCCGTGGTCGAGCCGCTGGGCCGGGTGCTGGTCGACGCCGTCGGCCTGGGTCCGGGCCTGCGGGTGCTGGACGTGGCGGCCGGCACCGGCAACGCGGCGCTACCGGCGGCAGCGACCGGCGCCGACGTCGTCGCCACCGACCTGGTGCCCGAGTTGCTCGACGAGGGCAAGCGCCGGGCGGCTGCCCAGGGCGTGGAGCTGAGCTGGCAGCAGGCCAACGCCGAGAGCTTGCCGTTCGCCGACGCCGAGTTCGACGTGGTGCTGTCCTGCATCGGCGTGATGTTCGCCCCGCACCACCAGCAGGCCGCCGACGAACTGGTCCGGGTGTGTCGTCCGGGTGGCCGGATCGGGCTGCTGAGCTGGACCCCGGAGGGCTTCGTCGGGCAGATGTTCGCGATCATGCGGCCGTTCATGGCCCCGCCGCCGCCCGGCGCGTCACCGCCGCCGCTGTGGGGCAACGAAGGCCACGTGGTGTCGCTGCTCGACGGCCGGGTCGACGACCTGACCGAGGATCGGCGCACGCTGCGGGTCGACGCGTTCGCCGACGGCGCCGCCTTCCGCGACTTCTTCAAGGCCAACTACGGGCCCACCATCGCGGCCTACGCCGGCCTGGCCGATCAACCGGAGCGGGCCGCCGAGCTGGATGCCGCACTCGCCGCGCTGGGGGACCGGGCGCTGGCCGGCGGGTCGACGATGGACTGGGAGTATCTGCTGGTGGTTGCGCACCGGGTCAACGCCGACTGAGTGGAACCCGGGGCCCGGTACCGGCGCGCGGCGGTACTAACCTGACGGTCGACCCAACGACGTGAGGAGCCCGCGTGACCCCTCTGGCCGGCAACGAGCGCCGCTGACATGCGGCTGGGATTGTCCACCCCGGCGGTGCTGCAGATTCCCGGCGTCGCCTCGGCCTGGGAGGCCGACGCGCAAGCCGCCGATCTGGCCCGGGTGGTCGCGGTCGCCGACGAGCTGGGCTTCGAGTACCTGACCTGCTCCGAGCATGTTGCGCTGCCCACCGCCGATGCTGCGGTGCGCGGCGCTACCTACTGGGATCCGTTGTCCACGTTGGGTTTCCTGGCGGCGCATACGCAGCGGATCCGGCTGGCCACCTCGGTGCTGGTGCTCGGCTACCACCATCCGCTGGAAATCGCCAAGCGGTACGGCACGTTGGACCAGATCAGCGGTGGGCGGTTGATTCTCGGCGTCGGAATCGGTTCGCTGGTGCAGGAATTCGAACTACTCGGGGTGCCGTATGCGCGCCGCGCAGCGCGCGCCGACGACGCCATCCGGGCGCTGCGGGCCTCGTTCTCGACGCCCACCCCGGAGTACCACGGCGAGTTCTACGACTTCGACGGCATGACCGTGTTGCCGCACGCCCGACAGCAGCGGGTGCCGATCTGGGTGGGTGGCCGCAGCCTGGCCTCGCTGCGGCGCGGTGTCGGGTTGGCGGACGGTTGGATGCCGTTCGGGTTGAGCCCGGAAGAGGTCACCGCGATGCTCGCCGAGGTCGAGCTGCCGGACGGTTTCGAGGTGGCGCTGTCCACCGGCTCGGCAATCGACCCGGAAGCCGATCCCGACGGTGCGCGGCGTCGTCTCGATGCACTGCGCGAGGCCGGGGCCACCGTGATCACCTGCGTGGTCGCGGCCCGCAATGTCGAGCACTACTGCGAGCAGCTCGCGCGGGTACGGGAATTGGCCGCACCCGGCTGAGCCACACCCGAGTGACACCCGACCCCCTCGACGAAGGAAAGACATTGGGCACGTATGCGGTAACCGGATCGGCTTCCGGGATGGGCGCGCAGGCCGCGCAGAAATTGCGCGCGGCCGGGCACACCGTGATCGGGGTGGATCTGCGCGACGCCGACGTGATCGCCGACCTGTCCACCCCGACCGGGCGCGCCACCGCCGCTGCCGGGGTACTGGAGGCGGCCGACGGGCGATTGGACGGCGCCGTGTTGGCCGCCGGTGTCGGACCGCTGCCCGGGGCGGGCCGGGCCCGGTTGATCTTCGCGATCAACTACTTCGGCGTGGTCGATCTACTCGAGGCGTGGCGCCCGGCGCTGGCCGCCGCACGCGGCAAAGTGGTTGTGGTGGCCAGCAACTCGACCACCACCATGCCGCTGGTGCCGCGCCGCGCGGTGCGCGCGCTGCTGGCCGGTGATCTGGACCGGGCCGCCGGCGTGCTGAAGATCTACGGCAAGCTGGCGCCGTCGCTGGCCTACGGTGGCTCCAAGATCGCGGTGGCGCGCTGGGTGCGGCGCGCGGCGGTGCAGCCCGAGTGGGCCGGCGCCGGGATCCGGCTCAACGCGATTGCGCCGGGTGCGATCCTGACCCCGCTGCTGGAGAAGCAGCTCGCCACGCCCAGTGAGGCCAAGGCGATCAACGCGTTCCCGGTCCCGGTCGGCCGTTTTGGTGACCCGGGTCAGCTGGCCGACTGGATGCTGTTCATGCTCTCGGATGCCGCCGAGTTCCTGTGCGGCAGCGTGATCTTCGTCGACGGCGGATCGGATGCCTACTTCCGCAGCGACGACTGGCCGGCCCGGGTCCCGACCAGGTCGGTGCCGCGTTACCTGTTCCGGATGGTGCGGCACCGTCGCCGGCGCTGAGTGCTACAGCCGCACCAGGGAGAACGGGTAACTGAGCACACCTGGTGCACCATCACAGCCGGCGTCGAACGACGACGTCAGGGTGCCCTGCAAGCTGACGGCGTCCCAGGAGTAGACGTCCCGGGTCGGGATGACCGGACCGTAATAGACGTTGCCGCACCGCAGGCCATCGGGGACATCGACGGTCAAGGTGTAGCGACCGTCGACCAGATGGGTGTCGCCGACGTACTCGAACGCCTTGGCCACCGGCATCGGTATCGCGTTGATCTGCACGCACCCGTCGACGGCCGGCACGCAGTGCGAGACCGCCCAGGTCCAGGTGTGGAAGTCGTAGCGGTCCGGGATGAGCAACTGGTAGTTGGCGAAGAAGGGCTCGGAATGTGCGGCCGGGGCGACGGTCAGTGCGCCGGCCGTGGCCAGCGCGGATAGCAGACAGCCGAGCGTCGCGGTCTTCATTTTCTACCTCCGTCGAAATCTCAGCCCACAGCAGGCTGCTACATGTGCGAACCGCCGTCGACGCGGAGCTCGGTGCCGGTGATGAAGAATGCGTCGTCGCTGCCCAGCATCGCCACCGCACCGGCTACGGCGTCGGGGCTGGCGAAGATCGCGCCGCCGTCGAGCGGAAGCATCGGTGCGACCTTGCCGAACAGGCTGTAATCGGCATCCTCGGGCAGTCCCGGGCCGACGCTTTGGCCCGAAACTCCGGACCCGTCGGTCATACCGGATGAAATCGAGCCCGGCTGAACGCAATTGAAGCGGATGCCGGACTTGCAGAATTCCGAGGCCCAGGCGTGCGTCATCGACAGCACACCGCCCTTGGAGGCCGCGTAGGCAGCCATGTAGGGATGCGCGAACTGAGCCGAGGTGGAGCTGAAGTTCACCACCGCCGGCCCGTTGCCCTGCTGCAGCGCCTCGATCGCAGCGCGAGTCACCAGGAACGTTCCCACCAGGTTGACCCGCAGCACCCGTTCGAAATCAGCCAGCGTGGTCTCGGTCAACCGGGACGAGCGCAAGATGCCGGCCGCGTTGACCAAGGTGTCCAGCCCGCCGAGCAGCTTCACCGCCTCGGCGACGCCGGTCTGGACCGACTGCTCGTCGCTGACATCGAGCACCACCGTGGACAACTGGTCGGCGCGGTCGCCGGCCTTGGTGACGGTATCGGCGAGCCCGTCGGCGCTGATATCGGCGGCGACGACGTGTCCGCCCTCAGCGAGTATCCGCAGCACGCAGGCCTGCCCGATGCCGGATCCGGCGCCGGTGATCAAAACCCGACGCCCGGTATAACGCGCGAGATTCGCAGCTGATCGATCGGGGACGGACATGGCGGACTCCTGTGTGCAGGCGTTGGCGGGTGACGACAGCAGGCTACGTTCCGCCTTACCCACCGATGTCGCGTGCACCCTTCCCGATGGATGGGACAGCGTATGCCGCCGGTCACGTTGGGCTGTCACCGTCACTGTCGTCGGTGAACCGCGCACCGGCATCGGCGGTCGATGGAACCAGATTCATGGGACCAGAAGTGAAGGGTTTTCGGCGATGGTGAGCAGGACCCAGGACCGCTGGTCTGCTGGCCTGCCGTTGGCCGGGGGTCTGGGATCCGGGGCGATGCAGGCCATTGGTGGGTTGTTTTCGATGGGGGCGGATGCTTTTCGGTTCATTTTT